>JAYGEA010000368.1:0-12659 GCA_046582635.1 Alphaproteobacteria bacterium | reverse complement strand
CACTGATCTGGGATGGCCATTTTTGGTATCAGGCAGATGGGCCAATCTCAAGGTCTTATCGATCCAGTCCCATTGCAGGCTTAACAGCTCCCCACGCCTCATGGCTGTTTCTATGGCTAAATTGATCAAGGGCCATACATAAGGAACCCTTGTTTGCCCCAAGGCTTCTTCCAATCGTCTGTACTCGGTTTCCTCTAATCGCCTGTTCCGAGGCTTAAGACCGTTGGGCTTACGGATCTGGTCGACAGGATTGACGGCAAGCCCAAGGTTCCACTCCTTGCGGGCGATCTCGAGGATGTGCCGGATCAGGACAAGGTCGTATTGGCAGGTACGTATGCCATCCTTGATACGCCGATCCCGAAACAGGGCCAGTTCATGGGCAGTTAGTTTATCAACTGAAAAACTGGCTATGGGATCCCGCATTAAACGGGCAAGCCTAATCTCTTCCGTATCTCTACTTTTCTTGGACGGGGTGATCTCACGGCGATATCGATCAATCAGATCATGCAGCAATACATCCTTGGTTCTTATTTGTTGTAGTTCACCCTGATCGAACTGGGCTTCCATCTTACGGCCCCATCGTTCGGCATCTTGTTTGAGGACAAAGGTTCGTGACCGGGAGCCCAAACCAGCCCTTCGGACCTGTACCTGATATCGACCATTACGACTTCGAATGCTTGCCATTGGACACACCTCATTGTGACTGTGGTGTGACAGGGCGGAATTTGAGGATATGTCTAAAACAGAACCTCAAGAAATCTAAATGATTTCAAGGGGATATGGTGGAGCCAGACGGAATCGAACCGACGACCTCTTGAATGCCATTCAAGCGCTCTCCCAACTGAGCTATGGCCCCATAATTTTCGTCCCCCCGGCCCGATCTTGCCGGACCGTTTGGACCGGCGGAACCTAGGGCGGGGCGGGCGGTAATTCAAGGGCAAACTGCGCCCAGCGCAAAATATTCCCGATAAATTAATCTGCCAATCCGAGCCAACCAATGCCAACCGGCTATTCGTTGGAAATCTTGTCCTTGGAAATGTCCGCCTCCGCCAGGACATCATCGTCGTCCTCGTCGTCGTCGTCGTCGTCGGCCAGAGTGGCGACCGCGTCGTCCTCATCGTCGTCGTCGTCAACCAGATCATCAACCTCGGCCGCCAGCGCCTCGTCGCCGTCTTTTAGCTTCTTGGCCTCGTCATTGGCGACGACGAGTTCGGCCTTGACCTCTTCCTTGCGGACGCGCCGGGTACGGCCGGGCGTGGCGACGACCACGGGCTCGTCACAGGACGGGCAGGTGACCGGGGTACGGCCCATGTCATAAAACTTTGCACCACAGCCCTGGCATAAGTGCTTGGCGCCCCATTCTGGCTTGGCCACTGATATTATCTCCCTAACATCCGCCGCTATTCCCTATCGGCGCATCCCAATAGAGAAGATGCGCCGGTCCTGTCAACAAGGAAACAACCGCCCAGGCAAATATCGACAAACGCTCGCCGCCATCTGGCGATGGCCGCGACATTATGATAGGCAGTCGCCTGTCCATCGCGACCCCTGATCGAGGAAACACCGTGCCCATCCCGTCCGTCCAGACCGCCCATCCCGCCGACCGCCCGCTGCAGGGCACGATCACCGTGCCTGGCGACAAATCAATCTCACACCGGGCCTTGATCTTCGGCGCCCTATGCGTGGGCGAGACAGCTATTCATGGCCTGCTGGAAGGCGAGGATGTGCTGGCCACGGCCCAGGCCCTGCGGTCGTACGGCGCGCGCATTGAACGGGACGATGACGGCGTCTGGCGGGTTAATGGGGTCGGCATCGGCGGCCTGATGCCCCCCCGTGATGTGCTCGATCTGGGAAATTCCGGCACCGGGGTGCGCTTGCTGTTGGGCTTGGCGGCGTCCCATGGGCTGACTTCGGTCTTTACCGGGGATGCTTCGTTGCGGCAACGGCCCATGCAGCGGGTCATTGCCCCCCTGGAAGAAATGGGCGCGGCGTTCGAGGCGGCGCCGGGCGGCCGTCTGCCGCTCACCGTGCTGGGCCGGGATAGCTTGATGCCCGTTGCATACCAACCGCCCGTGGCCTCGGCCCAGATTAAATCCGCCGTGCTGCTGGCCGGGCTGAACACGCCGGGCCAAACCACGGTGGTCGAGGCCAAGCCCACGCGGGACCACACCGAACACCTGTTGCGTCATTTCGGGGCCGATGTCGAGATTACCGAAGATAGCGGCGGTAACCGCCGCATCACCCTGACCGGCCGCCCCGAACTGCGGCCACAAACCGTGCGCGTGCCCGGCGATCCGTCATCCGCCGCGTTCCCCATCGCCGCCGCCCTGTTGGTTCCCGGTTCCGAGATCACCGTCAAGGGCATCGGCCTGAACCCCTTGCGGGCGGCATTGTTCGATACCCTGCGCGAGATGGGCGCGGAGATCGGGGAAACCAACCGCCGCATGGACCAGGGCGAACCCATCGCCGATCTGGAGGTCCGCGCCGGGCCGTTGCGGGGTATCGAGGTGCCGCCCGATCGGGCGCCGTCCATGATCGATGAATACCCCATCCTCGCCGCCATCGCCGCCCATGCCACCGGCCCGACCGTGATGCGGGGCATCGCCGAATTGCGGGTCAAGGAAAGTGATCGTATCGCGGCCATGGTCACGGGCTTGGCGGCCCTAGGCGTCGAGGTGGAGGAGCTGGAGGACGGCATGATCGTGCGAGGGCAAGGTGGACGCCCTCCCGCCCGCCAGGATGTGCGCATCGAGACCGAGATGGACCATCGCATCGCCATGTCCTTCCTGATCTACGGCCTGGGCGCGCAAGGCCCGGTCAAGGTTTTGGGCTGTGAGATGATCGAAACCTCATTTCCCGGCTTTGCCAACCTGTTGAACGGCCTGGGCGGACGGATCGAGGCCGCCCCATGAGCAATACAATGATGAGCGACAACGTGAATAAACTGGTGGTCGCCGTGGATGGACCGGTCGCGGCCGGCAAGGGCACCTTGGGCCGGCGGATCGCGGCACATTTCGATTATGCCTATCTGGATACGGGCGGGCTGTATCGGGCCGTTGCCCTACGCATGCTACGGGCCGGCGATGCCCTGGATGATGTGACGGCCATGGTAACCCAGGCCAACGCAATCAACCCGGCGGATCTGGCAGACCCCGAACTGCGCGCCGAAGCCACCGGCGAGGCCGCCAGCGTCGTCGCGCCGCAGCCCGAACTGCGCGCCGCGTTGTTGGCCTATCAGCGGAACTTCGCCAATCATCCGCCCAACAGCGCTGCCGGCGCGGTGCTTGACGGGCGCGATATTGGCACGGTGATCTGCCCGGATGCAGACGTGAAACTGTTCGTCACCGCGTCGGCGGAGGCGCGGGCCCAACGGCGCCATGCTGAACTGATTGGTCGCGGGGAGGACATCAGTTTGGAATTGGTACAGGCCGATCTGGCGAAACGGGATGCCCGCGATAGCGGGCGTGCCGCTTCCCCCCTGGCCGCTGCCGACGATGCGCACTTGCTCGATACCACAAAAATGGATATAGAGACCGCGTTTGCGGCGGCTCGTCAAATTATTGCCGACTGCCTAAACGACTAGTACCCAATATTAGGATCTAGACCCCTTGGCACAAGACCGCCGGATACAACCGGTTGGCCGACAAGCATTTTGGAAAGAGACAGTTGATGACAGACCTCGACAGCGGCGCCAGCCAGAGCATGGATTTCGGCGCGGAAGACGATTTTGAAGCCCTTCTAGCGGCGAGCTTTATTTCCCAGGAACAACTGGAAGGCCGCGTGGTGCATGGCACCGTGGTGGCGATCGAGAACGACAATGTCGTGGTCGACGTTGGGCTAAAGACCGAAGGCCGGATTTCGATCCGCGAATTCGGCAAGGCCAACGAGGAAATCCAAGTTGGCGATAATGTCGAGGTTTTTCTGGAGCGCATTGAAAACGCCCTGGGCGAGGCGGTCATCAGCCGCGAAAAGGCCCGCCGGGAAGAGGCCTGGAACCATTTGGAAGTCGCTTATGATAAGGCCGAACAGGTGGATGGCTCCATTGTCGGCCGGGTCAAGGGCGGTTTCACCGTCGATCTTTCGGGCGCCGTGGCATTCCTGCCGGGCAGCCAGGTCGACATCCGCCCCATTCGCGATATCACGCCGCTGATGGGCATCCCGCAGCCCTTCAAGATCCTGAAGATGGACCGCCGCCGGGGCAATATCGTGGTCTCCCGCCGGGCCGTGCTGGAAGTCACCCTGGCCGTGCAGCGCACCGAACTGGTGGCCAATCTGGCCGAGGGCCAGGTGCTGGAAGGCGTGGTCAAGAACATCACCGATTACGGCGCATTCGTGGACCTGGGCGGCATCGACGGCCTGTTGCATGTCACCGACATGGCCTGGCGCCGGGTCAACCACCCGTCCGAAGCCTTGACCATCGGCGAAACCGTCAAGGTGCAGGTGATCCGCGTCAATGCGGAAACCCAACGCATCAGCCTTGGCATGAAACAACTGCTGGCCGATCCCTGGGACGGGATCGAGGCGAAATACCCCCTGCAGGCCAAGTTCACCGGCCGGGTCACCAACATCACCGACTACGGCGCCTTCGTGGAGCTGGAGCCGGGCGTGGAAGGCCTGGTGCATGTCTCGGAGATGAGCTGGACCAAAAAGAATGTCCATCCGGGCAAGATCGTCTCCACCTCGCAGCAGGTGGAAGTGATGGTCCTGGACGTGGATCCCGAACGGCGCCGGGTCAGCCTGGGGCTGAAACAATGCCTGGAAAACCCCTGGGAAGAGTTCATCTCCGCCCATCCCGTCGGCAGCCAGGTCGAGGGCGAGGTCAAGAACATCACCGAATTCGGTCTGTTCGTCGGCCTGGGTTTCGAATTGGACGGCATGGTGCATATGTCCGACATCGATTGGGACAAGGCCGGCGAAGAAGCCATGAAGGCATATGCCAAGGGCGACCTGGTCAAGGCCAAGGTGCTGGATATTGACATCTCCAAGGAGCGCATCAGCCTCGGCATCAAACAGTTGGGCCGCGACCCCTTCGCGGAGGCCGAAACCATGAAGCGGGGCAGTGTTGTGACCTGCACCGTGGCGGCGATCCTGGATCGCGGTATCGAGGTGACGGTCGGCGACGGCCTGCGCGGCTTCATCCGCCGGGCCGATCTGTCCCGGGACCGCTCGGAGCAGAAGCCGGAACGTTTTACGGTCGGCGACAAGCTGGATGCCCAGATCACCTCGATCGAAAAGAATACCCGTCGTCTGGCGCTGTCCATCAAGGCGCGCGAGATCAAGGAAGAGAAGGAAGCCGTGCAGCAATACGGCTCTTCCGACAGCGGCGCCTCCCTGGGCGATATTCTAGGCCCCGCCATGGGCCGGGCACGGGCCTTGGCCAATGCGGATCAGGACGATGACGAGGATGATGGCACCGAGCCGGATTACGGCGACACCGAAGCCGCCGTCGCCGAAGCTGCTGACTCTGAGGTTGCAGCCGAGGCTGTGACGGAAGCCGAGCCGGAAGCTGAACCAGAAGCTGAAATGGAAGCCGAACCGGAGGCCACGGCGGAAGCAGATGCCGAGGCGTCCAATAGTGAGGACGACGCGGATAACGGCGAAGACGGGGACGACGGCAAGGCCGATGCCTAAGGCAGCCGCGCCGGCCTGTTCGTCGGTCGCGGTGCGGGCCTCTCATGGATGCTGATGCCATTTTGGATCGGCGGCGTTTAAAGCGCCGCCTGATCCTGTGGCGCCTGCTCGCCGCTGTCGCGGTCATGGCCCTGATTGCCGTTGGTGTTGGCAAGTTTGCCACCCGGAGCGACAGCCATGTGGCGCGTTTGTCCATCGACGGCTTTATCTCGGAGGACCGGGAACGCGGCGAGGCCATCGAAAAATTGATCGACGAAGATGATGTGGAAGCCGTCATCGTCCGCATTAACAGCCCCGGCGGCACCACCACCGGTTCGGAACAAATCTATCACAGCCTGCGCCGGGTGGCGGCTGAAAAACCGGTGGTCGCCGTGATCGGCACCATTGGCACGTCGGGCGGCTATATTGTCGCCATTGCCGCCGATCATATAATCGCCCGGGAAACCTCCCTGACCGGTTCCATCGGCGTCTTGTTTCAAACGGCGGAGTTCACAGGATTGTTGGAAAAACTGGGAATCAAGCCGTTCACCTTGAAAAGCTCGCCCCTGAAGGGTCAGCCATCGCCCCTCGAACCCGTCAGCGAGGCGGTCCGGGAATCCCTGAGCATATTGTTGAAAGACAGTTTTGACTGGTTTACGGGCCTGGTGCGTGAACGACGCAACCTGGATGGCGCAACGCTGGAGGCGGCCACGGATGGCCGGGTTTTCAGTGGCCGGCAGGCCATCAAGCTGCGCCTGATTGATGGCCTGGGCGGCGAGAAGGCCGCCCGGCGCTGGCTGCACGACAGCCACGATATTTCCGAGGCTTTGCCCGTCCGCAACGTACGCTGGGGCGACAAAGTCGGCCTGATCGCCCGGACACTTGACACGTTGGGCGGAAAACTGTTTAAAAATGAACGACTTACCCTTGACGGTCTGTTATCGGTTTGGCAACCTTAAGGGGTGCATTGGACTGACCCCGCCCTTGATCTGAAGGTCACGCGACCTGAACGGAAACGGGGCCGGAATTTCGGGGAATACTGGAATGCAGGAAAGATGAGCAAAGATGATTAAGTCTGAATTAATCGCCCGTCTTGCTGAACGAAACCCCCATTTGTATCAGCGTGATGTTGAACGCATCGTGACGACGGTTTTCGACGAGATCACCGATGCCCTGCAACGTGGCGACCGCGTGGAACTGCGCGGCTTTGGCGCCTTCTCGGTCAAGCGGCGGCCGGCCCGTATCGGGCGCAATCCCCGAACCGGGGATTCCGTTGCCGTGGTCGAAAAATTCGTGCCTTTTTTCAAGACCGGCAAGGATCTGCGCGAGCGCCTGAACGCACCTGGCGCCGAGCCATCCGATAGCGGCAAGAATGCCGACCCGGAAGACTGAACCGACGAATTGACGGACTGACAAAGTTATCCCTTAACCAGCCGGCGGGTTCCGACGTGAAAATTCTACTCTGGTTACTGCTGTTGCCCTTGATGGTAATTTTCGTGGCTTTCGCCATCGCCAATCGTCACTTGGTGACCTTGTCCCTGGACCCGACACCGCTCAGTATCGAGGCGCCTCTCTACGGCCTGGTATATGCCGGCAGCTTTGCTGGCTTGGTGGCGGGCGGCCTAATTGCCTGGATGCGGGCGGGCCGCGTACGGCGGCGCTTACGGGAAGAACAACGGGCCGTGCGGCGCCTGGAGGGCGAGCTGCGCAAGGCTGAAGCCGCTGCCGAAGCCGCCACTGGAGCCGCCACTGGAGCCACTGGGGTTTCAACCCCAAGCGAGGCGACCGAAATCGTGAAAGCCGCATAAATCATACCTGTCTTGGTCGAGACAAAACATGCCGGCCTTGGTATAAACCGCGACATGAACACGATCTCTAGATCCAGACCCGTCGCGGCCAAGATTTGCGGCCTGAAGGACGCGGCCGGGATTGACGCCGCCATCTCTGGCGGTGCGCGCTATGTCGGATTGAATTTCTTTCCGCCCTCGCCCCGCGCCGTGACGCCCGCCCGGGCCGCCGAACTTGCCATCTCGATCCCCGGCACCGTGACTAAGGTCGGGCTGTTCGTGGATCCCGATGATGGCTTGCTCCGCGGGGTTCTGGATCATCTCGCCCTGGATCTGATCCAGTTACACGGCGGTGAAGACCCTGAACGCGTTGACGCCATAAAGGCGCTGACCGGGCTCCCCGTTCTCAAGGCCATCAAGGTGGCGAGCGCCGCCGATCTGGATGGCGCCGGTGACTTCGACGGCGTGGCGGATATGTTGCTGTTCGACGCCAAGGCGCCCAAGGATCTCGCCAACGCGCTGCCGGGGGGCAATGGCCTGGTGTTCGATTGGAACTTGTTGGCGGGCCGCCGTTGGCAACAACCCTGGATGCTGTCGGGCGGTCTGGATGCGGGCAATGTAGCCCAGGCGGTGACCATTGCCGGGGCCCGCGCGGTGGATGTCTCCTCCGGCGTCGAGCGGGCGCCGGGAGAGAAAGATCCCGCCGCCATTAAAGCTTTCCTTGACGCCGTCAAGGCCCTCTGACATAGCACGAGTGATCATGTCGAAACTGAATTCCTATAAAACTGGGCCCGACGGGGCTGGCCGATTTGGCATCCATGGCGGCCGTTTTGCCGCCGAAACCCTGATGCCGCTGATCCTGGATCTGGAGCGGGCCTATCGTGCCGCCCAGGCCGACCCCAGCTTCCAGGAAGAGCTAGATTATTACCTGGAGCATTACGCGGGCCGGCCCAGTCCGTTGTATTTCGCACAGCGCCTGACGGAACATTTCGGCGGCGCCAAGATCTATTTCAAGCGTGACGAGCTGAACCATACCGGCAGCCACAAGATCAACAACTGCTTGGGGCAGATCCTCCTCGCCAAGCGCATGGGCAGGACCCGCATCATCGCCGAGACCGGCGCCGGGCAGCACGGCGTCGCCTCGGCCACGGTGTCGGCCCTGTTCGGCCTGCCCTGCACGGTCTACATGGGCGAGGTGGATGTGGAGCGGCAACAGCCCAATGTCTTTCGCATGAAACTCCTCGGGGCCGAGGTGATACCCGTCAGCTCCGGCTCCCGCACCCTCAAGGATGCCCTGAACGAAGCCATGCGCGACTGGGTCACCAATGTTCACGACACGTTTTATATTATCGGCACCGTGGCCGGACCGCACCCCTATCCGGAGCTGGTGCGGGATTTCCAGTCGGTCATCGGCAATGAAGCCAAGGCGCAGTTGATGGCGGCCGAGGGGCGTTTGCCCGATACTCTGGCGGCCTGTATTGGCGGTGGTTCCAACGCGATGGGGCTGTTCCATCCCTTTCTCGATGACGAGAGCGTCGACCTCATTGGTGTCGAGGCGGCGGGCGATGGTATCGAGACGGGGCGGCACGCCGCCTCCATCACCGGCGGGCGGCCCGGCGTGCTGCATGGCAACCGTACCTATTTGTTGCAGGACGACGATGGCCAGATCATCGAGGCCCATTCCATTTCCGCCGGCTTGGACTATCCCGGCATTGGACCCGAGCATGCCTGGCTGCACGATATGGGCCGGGTCGATTATGTCTCCGCCACCGACGCCGAGGCGTTGGAGGCGTTTCAGCTATGCAGCGAGCTGGAAGGTATTATTCCGGCCCTGGAACCGGCCCATGCCCTGGCCCATGTGGCCAAGATCGCGCCCGGCTTGCCGAAAGACCACCTCATCGTCATGAACATGTGCGGCCGGGGCGACAAGGATATCTTCACGGTGGCCGAGATGCTGGGGGTTACGATATGACTTTTGGCAGAGCCCGGATCGAGGCACGCTTCGCCAAGTTGCGGGCCGAAGGCCGATCAGCCTTTGTCACCTATGTCATGTCCGGCGATCCGGATTTACAAACCTCGGCCAAGATCCTGTCCGGCCTGCCCGGCGCGGGCGCCGATATTATCGAACTGGGCATGGCCTTCACCGACCCCATGGCGGACGGCCCCTCCATCCAGGTAGCCGGTTTGCGGGCGTTGAAGGCAGGTATAACGCTTAAGAAAACCCTGGGACTGGCAGCCGAATTCCGCCGCCAGGACACCGAGACACCGATCATACTGATGGGCTATTACAATCCCATCCATGCCTTTGGCGTGGACGCCTTTCTCGAGGCCGCCGCCGGGGCGGGTATCGACGGCCTGATCATGGTCGATCTGCCCCCCGAGGAGGACGAAGAATTGTGCCTGCCCACCCTGGCCGCGGGCCTCAGCTTTATCCGATTGGCGACACCGACCACGGATGACGACAGGCTGCCGGCCGTTCTGGCCAACACCTCCGGCTTTGTCTACTACGTCTCCTACGCTGGCATTACCGGCGCCGGATCGGCGGATGCGGGCACGGTGGGCGCCGCCGTGGCGCGCATTCGCCGGCAGACGGACCTGCCCATCGCCGTGGGTTTTGGCATCCGCACGCCTGAACAGGCCCGGGACATTGCGGCGGTGGCGGATGGCGCCGTGGTCGGCACGGCCTTCACCGATGCGGTGCGCGACAGCCTGGACGACACTGGCAAGGCGACCGAAACGACCGTCGGCGCGGTATTGGATTTGACCCGCGAACTGGCCGCCGGCGTCGCCGCCGCCAGCCGTAACACAGTTGGGGGAACGCAGCCGTGAACTGGTTGAGTAATTTCGTCCGGCCCAAGATCCAGGCCCTGGTACGCAAGCGCGAGGTGCCGGACAATTTGTGGACCAAATGCCCTAAATGCGGTCAGATGATCCATCACAAGGAGGTCAAGGTGCGCCAGTTCGTCTGTCAGCATTGCGACCACCATCTGCGCATTGGCCCCAACGACCGCTTCCCGCATCTGTTTGACGACGGTGAATTCTCCACCATCGAACTGCCTGAGGTGGCCGCCGATCCGCTGAAATTCCGTGACGAGAAACGCTACGCCGACCGGCTGAAGGAGTCCCGCAGCAAGACCGGGCAGCGGGATGCCGTGGTCGTCGCCCATGGCAAGCTGGGCGGCCATGGCGCCGTCATCGCGGTGCAGAATTTTTCCTTCATGGGCGGTTCCCTGGGCCAGGGCGCGGCGGAGGCCATCATCGCCGCCGCCAAGCTGGCCGTGCTGCAGGACGTCCCCCTGATCATCTTCTCCGCCGCCGGCGGGGCCCGCATGCAGGAAGGCATCCTGTCCCTGATGCAACTGCCCCGCACCACCATCGCCGTACAGATGCTGCAGGAAGCCGGCCAGCCATATATTTCGGTGCTGACCGATCCGACCACGGGCGGTGTCACGGCCAGTTACGCCATGCTGGGCGATGTCGCCATTTCGGAACCCGGCGCCCTGATAGGCTTCGCCGGCCCCCGGGTGATTGAAAATACCATCCGCGAACGTCTGCCGGAAGGCTTCCAGCGGGCCGAGTATTTGCTGGAACACGGTATGCTGGACATGGTCGTCCACCGCCACAAATTGCGGGAAACCCTGATCCGGGTTATGGAATTGCTCGCCAACCGGCCGCCGTCGGGCGAAGTTATCGCCCTGCCGCAGCCGGATCTGGACATTCCCCTGCCGCGGAATGTAACTTTTGAAACCGAACAGAGAGCCGATCCGGATGGGCCTGGCGGCACGCCCTGAGGCGGGAGCGGGGGCGGCGGAGGAGACCCTGGCCCGGCTGATCAAGCTGCATCCAAAGCTGATCGATCTGTCCCTGGGCCGCCTGCGCCGCCTGTTGGATCTGTTGGGCAACCCCGAACGCAACCTGCCCCCCATCGTGCATGTGGCCGGAACCAACGGCAAGGGTTCCACCATCGCCTATATGCGCGCCGCGCTGGAGGCCTCCGGCCGCCGCGTCCATGTCATGACCTCACCCCATCTGGTCCGCTACAACGAACGTATCCGCCTGGCGGGCGCGCTGATTTCCGATGCGCATCTGATCGCCGTGCTGACCGCCTGTGAAGATGCCAACAGGGGCGAGCCCATCACCTATTTCGAGATTACCACGGCGGCGGCGTTCCTGGCCTTTCGCGACACGCCGGGTGATATTTTGTTGCTTGAAACCGGCCTGGGCGGCCGCCTGGATGCCTCCAATGTGATCGAAAACCCATTGTTGACGGCGATTACCACCGTCTCCATGGATCATCAAAATTTCCTCGGCGACACTCTTACGGGGATCGCCCATGAAAAGGCCGGCATCCTGAAACCCGGCGTCACCGGCATCATCGCCCGGCAGATGCCGGAGGCAGACCGCGTCATCGCGGCGGATGCCAGGGCGGTGGGCGCGGCGCTGCTGCGCCAGGGCCACGACTGGAATGCCCGCATATCCCATGGACGGCTGGAATTCAGTTCAACCAAGGGCGATCATCTTTTGCCCTTGCCGGGCCTGCACGGCAGCCATCAAATTCAGAATGCCAGCCTGGCCTTGGCCTGTCTGCAAAATCTTGGCGACCTGTCGCCGCGCCCCGAACATTTGGCCGCCGGGTTGACCAACGCTCAGTGGCCCGGCCGCCTGCAGCGCCTGACCCGGGGGCCGTTATGCGAAAACTTTGGCGGTGAAATCTGGCTGGACGGCGGCCACAACCCGGGCGCCGGCGCGGCCCTGGCGGAAACCCTGCAAGGCTGGCGCGACCGGGACGGGGACGATGAACAGCGGCCCCTGCACCTGATCGTGGGTATGCTGGACAACAAGGACGTGGATAATTTTCTGGCGCCCTTTCGGCCCTTGGCGCCTACCGTCCACGCCGTGCCGGTACCCCATGAAGATGCCGCCATGGACCCAGGCCGGATCGTCCGGGCGGCCCAGGGCCTGGGCCTTCCCGTCACCCGGACCGACAGCGTGGCGACGGCCTTGGGGCGGATTTCGGATAGTGGCGCACCACCCCGGGTGCTTATTTGCGGCACGCTCTATCTGGCCGGC
Source organism: Alphaproteobacteria bacterium (assembly GCA_046582635.1). Classification (GTDB taxonomy): domain Bacteria; phylum Pseudomonadota; class Alphaproteobacteria. The sequence goes on along the minus strand of JAYGEA010000368.1, from coordinate 192 downwards.
AGCATACTGGCCAGCAACCCCCAGGACGGCGAGGGGTAAATTAATTCAAGTTTGATTGAAATCACCGCGCTGACCGCGTCTCGACATGGGTAACAGTTTTTGGTCATGACATAGGTTACAGTTTATCCGGCTTAGGCGTCATTTTCTTCCGTCTTTTTTGCTTGATGGGCATGATGCGAAGCATTTTGTTCT
>JAYGEA010000126.1:0-8130 GCA_046582635.1 Alphaproteobacteria bacterium | reverse complement strand
CTCACGGCCATGTTGTTGGCGCACAGGCGTTGCAGGACGGCCTCGGCATCCCGGCCCTCGATCTGGAATTTCGAAAACGATGTCTGGTCGAATATGACAACCGCCTCGCGGGTCGCCTTATGTTCGGCGGCGCGGTTATGGAACCAGTTTTGCCGCCCGAATGCGTATGCCATCTCCCGGCTTTCGCCTTTTCCCGCGAACCAGACGGCCCGCTCCCAGCCCATTTTTGAGCCGAAACAGGCGCCTTTATCCGCTAACAGGTGATAGATGGGGGAGCGGCGAAAGGGCCGGGCCGTGTGCATTTCCCGGTTCGGCCAGGGCATGGCGTAATGGGTGCCCAGGGTCTCGCCCACCCGTTCGCGCAGCCATTTATCGTTGCCCTGGAAATTCGCGAAGCGGCGGATATCCACGGGCCACAGGTCCATGGTCGGGCTGCCCTGGACGATCCATTCGGCCAAGGCCTTGCCGGCACCGCCCGCGCTGGCGATACCCATGGAATTGAAGCCGGCGCCGACAAAATAATTTCTCAACTCCGGCGCCTCGCCCAGAATATAGTTGCTGTCGGGGGTAAAGCTTTCCGGGCCGTTGATGAATTGGCGCACTTCCGCCTCCGCCAGGGCGGGGATGCGGTGCAGGGCGTTTTCCATGAGGATTTCGAACTGCTCCCAATCGTCCGGCAACAGGGTGAATTCGAAATCATCGGGAATGCCGTCCATGCCCCAGGGTTTGGCTTCCGGTTCGAAACCGCCGATGACCAGGCCGCCGACCTCTTCCTTGGCGTAGATATAGCCGTCCGGGTCGCGCATCACCGCCATGTCGCGGCTGATGCCAGCGATGGGTTTGGTGACGATGTACATATGTTCGGCGGAATACAGCGGTACGGTAACGCCGGCCAGGCGGCCGAACTGCCGGGCCCATTGGCCGGCACAGTTGATCACCACCTCGCAGGCGATATCACCACCCACCGTCTGCACGCCCACCGCCATGCCGTCCTTGATGGTGACGCCGGTGACACGGGTTTTTTCGAAAATCCTGGCGCCGCGATTGCGGGCACCCTTGGCCAGGGCCTGGGTGATGTCGGCGGGATTGGCCTTGCCGTCGCCCGGCAGCCAGACGCCGCCGACCACATCGTCCACCTGCATGATCGGCCAGATCTCCTGGGCCTGCTTCGCGGATATGATATCCGCCTCGATACCATAGGCGGCGGCCACCGCCGCCGTGCGCTTGATCACCGTCATGCGTTCTTTCGTCCGCGCGATGATGATACTGCCGGTGCGTTTCCAGCCCGTCGCCAGGCCGGTTTCCGCTTCCAGCCTTTCATACAGATCCGTGGAATACTGGATCAGCCGGGTCATGTTTTCCTGGGCCCGCAATTGTCCGACCAGCCCGGCGGCATGCCAGGTGGTGCCGCTTGACAACCGGCCCTGTTCCAGCAGCACCACATCTTTCCAACCCAGTTGGCTCAGATGATAGGCGAGGGAGCAGCCGACGATGCCGCCCCCCACGATGACGGCGCGGGCCTGGGTGGGTAGTTTCTTCTCGGCCATGGCGTTTGCGCCCCCGTGGGTCTGGCGGAATTGCGCCTTTTGCCCGCCTAGGGACGTTCGCCCCGGGCCAGGCGTTTGTTTATATCGTCGGTCACCCTACCTTGGTATTAATCAGCTCTTCCACATGCGGACCATAATAACAGCTCATTGGCGTTATCTGGGTCAGCCTCTAAAAAATATATAGATTTTACTTATTGATGCCGCCAGGCCTGTGTCTTCCGGGCAATGCCCCGGGTCAGCACCACGTGGGCAATCCGCATGCCGGCGCAGGTATAGGCGATCATCATGGCCATGGCCGCCGCCGGCGCCACGTCGCCCGCATCATCCATGTTCAAGACCGCTACCGAGGCCAGCGTGGTGTCGGAGGCATAGAGGAAGACCACCGCCGAAACGGTGGTCATGGCGTTCAGGAACAGATAGATCGATATATCGAACACCGCCGGCAGGCAGACCGGCACGGTCACCCGGGCGAAGGTTTTGTAGAACGGCGCCTTTAGGGAGGCGGAGACGGCTTCGAATTCCGGGTCCATCTGTTTCAGCGCCGTGATCGCCGTTAGATGGCTGACCGTATAGAAATGCACGATCGTCGCCACCACCAAAATGGTCATGGTGCCATAGATGAAATGCAACGGGTTGTCCGGATGGTTGAAGAAAAAGATGTAGGCCAGGCCCAGGACCATGCCGGGGACGGCCAGGGGGGTGATCGCCACCATGTGCAGTATCGAACGGCCGGTGGTGAAGCCGCGCCCTTTCTCCATCAGATAGGCGCCCGAGAAAACGATGATGGTGCCGAAGAACGCGGTGTACAAAGCCATTTCGATGGAGTTCCAGAAAGCCTCCCAACCGCCGCCATCCATGACGTCAAAGTCATAGTTGGTCAGGGAAAATTCTAGATTGTAGGGCCAGAAGGTGACCAGGGCCGCATATTGCGCCATGCCGATCATGGCGATAATGATGATCGCAATCACGGAACAAAACGCCAGCATGGACAGATCGCGGCCCCGGCTGGGTTTCGGGGTGTAGGGCACCGCGCGGGCGGACAGCAGGGCGACCTGTTTGCGCTGGACAATGCGATCGACCGAAAAGGCGATCACGGCGGGCACCAGCAAGACCACGGACACGACAGCGCCCATTTGAAAATTCTGCTGCCCGATCACCTGTTTGTAGATATCGGTCGCCAACATGTTGTAATTGCCGCCCACCACCTTGGGCACGCCGAAGTCCGTAAAGATGAGTGTGAAGACGACAAACCCGGCGCTGATCAGGCCATATTTGCAGCCCGGAATGGTCACGGTTAGAAATGTTTTCAGTTTGCTGGTCCGCAAGGCCTCGGCCGCTTCATATAAACGGGCATCGGTAATGGATAGTGCGGTGATGACGATCATCAAGGCATGGGGGAACACCCAATAGGCCGAACCCATGGTAATGCCGATGGGGCCGTAGATCTTCTCGCCCAGCAGCAGCTCTTTCAAAACCCCTTGATTGCCGAACCAGTAGATCAGCGATATCCCGCCCAGCAGGGAGGGTGTCAGCAACGGCACCACGGCGACGATCTTAAAAAACCATTTGAACGGCATGCAGGTCCGCGTCAGGGCGTAGGCATAGATAAATGTGGTGATCAATATGATGATGGTGGTCGTGATGGAAATCGACAGGCTGTTGAAAGCGGAATTGAACAGGGCCGGCGTGGAGAAATATTCCGAAAAATTGGCCAGGCCGACAAACCCGCCGTCCTTGTCCTCGACACTCTTCGACATCATGGTGTAGAGCGGCAACAGCACCGCGACCAGCAGGAAGATACCGATCACGCCCATGATCGAGCGCATGATCCAATCGTCACGGCTGATTTTTGGCCGGACCACGGCCCTCGGTGTGGCTTGGTGCGCGGCCTGATGCGCGGCTTTAGCGGTATCAGCCATCGAAGGGCGGGTAGAGTTGAATGTGCCGCGAGGGCAGGCGGATCGGCAGTTTTGAACCTATTTCGATATTCTTGCGTCGCACCAGATTGACGGAAAAATCCGCCTCTACCTCGTGCCCCGAAAATGCCGTTCCACCCAGCTCCGCGCGGTAGAAGGAGCCCAGGAATTGCAGGTGCACGATTTCCGTATCGACCACGTTGTCGTCATGCTCCATATCCTGCGCGTTGATATCCTCCGGCCGGATGGCGACCGTGATGGCATCGCCATCGCTAAAGCCGTCGGTGTCGCAGTCCAGAGCAAAACCGCCGACCTTGACACGGTCCTTCCCCGCGACCAGGCCGGGAATAAAATTCATTGAGCCGATAAAGTCGGCGACAAAGGAGGTCGCGGGCGCGCCATAAATTTTCTGGGGCGTGCCGACCTGGTCGATGACGCCGTGGTTCATGACGACGATGCGGTCGGCCATGGTCAAGGCCTCTTCCTGGTCATGGGTCACCATGATGGTGGTGACGCCCAGGCGCCGTTGCAGATCCTTGATCTCGCCCCGCAAGTGGACGCGGACGCGGGCATCCAGGGCACTCAGCGGTTCATCCAGCAACAACAGGCCGGGGGATGTGGCCATGGCGCGGGCCAGTGCCACGCGCTGTTGTTGGCCGCCGGAAAGTTGGGCGGGGTACTTTTTGCCTTGATCCTGCAGGCCGACCAGATCCAGCAATTCGCCGACCCTGATCTCTATTTCCGACCTCGGCAGTTTGCGGTTTTCCAGGCCGTAGGCGACGTTTCGTTCCACCGACAAATTGGGGAAGAGGGCGTAGGATTGAAAGACGATGCCGAAATCACGTTCGGCGGGGGGCAGGGCGGATATATCGCGGCCGTCTTGTTCGATACGGCCGTGGGTCTGAATATCCAGGCCGGCGATGGCGCGCAGCAAGGTGGTCTTGCCGCAGCCCGATGGTCCGAGAAAACAAACGAATTCGCCCTCATGGACGTCCAGGGAGATATCCTGCAGGGCGGTGAAGTCGCCGAATTTCTTCACTAGATTTTCGATCTTCAAATAGGACTTGCCGGCGCTGTCCATGGCTATCAATTCCCATCAAACACAAAACGAAATAACGACCGTCCGGTGTTCATGCATGAACACCGGACGGCCGGTTAGCTCAGACGATTGAAGTTAGCCTATTTCTTCTTGGGCAGGGATTTGGAATCGTAGCGGGTCTGCCATTTCGTCAGAATGCGCTTGCGGTTGGTCGCTGCCCATTCGAACTTGTTGTCGATCATGGCGGCCAGAATACCTTCGGGGAAGTATTTGACCTTTTTCGCCACGCCCGGATAGGCCACCACGGCATAGCCCTTGTTGTACATCACGTTGGCTTCCCGGGTGACGGTGAAATCCACCAGTTTCTTGGCCGCGGCCAGCTTCTTCGTGCCCTTCATGATGGCGGTGGCTTCCATGTCCCAGCCAATGCCTTCGCTGGGCAGGATGATTTCCAACGGTGCGCCCTTGGCTTTTGACTTGGCGCCGCGGAAAGCGAAGGAAATGCCGATGGGCGTTTCGCCGCTGGCCGCCTGTTTGCAGGGTTTGGAGCCCGAATGGGTGTACCAGTTGATGTTTTGATGCAGGGCATCCATGAACTTCCAGCCACCCTCTTCACCAAACATCTGCAGCCAGCTGGAAACATCCAGAAAACCGGTGCCCGACGAATTCGGGTTCGGCATCACTACGTGACCCTTATAAATTGGCTTGGTCAGATCCTTCCAGGACGTTGGGACCGGCAGGCCGTGTTTTTTGCCTTCGATCGTGTTGAAGCAGACGGAGGCGATCCAGGCATCCATGCCGGTCCAATGGGGCGGGCTGTCGGCATCGACAAATTTCTTGTCCAGCTTGTCAACGCCCATCGGCGCATAGGGCTCTGTCATGCCCTCGGCCTTCAAAAGCATCAGGGATGTGGCAGCCAGGCCCCAGACCACGTCGGCCCTGGGGTTATTCTTCTCGGCCAGCAGTTTGGCGGTGACAATACCGGTGGAATCGCGCACCCATTTGATCTTGATGTCCGGGTTGATCTTGTTGAATGCCTTGGCATACTTCTTCAGATCTTCCGCCTCGACAGCCGTGTAGACCGTCAGGTCGACCGCCTGGGCGGCGGAGGCCGCGACCAACAGGCCGGCGGATGCGACAAGCGTCCGGGCGGCGCCTGATTTCTTGAAGGTATTTCTGAGTTGCTGCAACATTTGTGTCTCCTTGTCTTCCAGTTGATAATGTCGGCCGTTATTGGCGGCCGTTTGTGAAAGCCTCATGACAATGTTCGCCGTTTGCCGGCGTAACTATTTTTAGCCGTCATTTCTGACGGGAATATCCATGGAATTTTGGCGGATATTCGCCTATGGGCCGTTGCCCCATCAAACACCGATTAATTGCCGGTGTATAGGCAATTGGGCTGTCAAACAGTTGGGAAACCAAGCCGGTATTCGACACAACGTTGCCCATGATCACCGTCAAAAAAACGACCCATATGCCCGAATGAAAAAAATGGCCGAACAGTCAAATCGATCAGTCTAGCTTTTGTCGATTTCTACCAACCTGCTGGCGGCAAGCTCTCCGGCCCGGTCAAGAATGGGGTAGGCGACCGACGTTAGGTGACTGCTGATCCGTTTCAGGTCCCGCAATATATCCAGATGCAGGGAGCTGGATTCAATTGATTCCGGCCGCCCCTGCCCGATCCGGGCGTAGTGGTTGCCGACCAGACGGCGTTCCTGATCGCGGATCACGGTCTTCTCGCGCAACAGGCGGCGGGCCAGGGACAAATCCTCTGAAATGAACACGTTCAGCGCCAGATCGAGATTGCGCAGCACGCTGGCATGAAATTCGTGCAGTTCCGCCGCCCCTTCGGCGGAAAAGGCCATGCGGGACTTGATCTTCTTGTTGGCCAGTTCTATCAGGTTCTTGTCGACGATATCGCCGATGTGTTCCAGATTGGTCGTAAAACTGAGGATTTCGATATTGCGGGAACTTTCCTGGACGTCCAATTCTTCTTGGGCCAGTTTGGTGAGGTAGAGCTTGATGGCCTCGTGCAACTGATCGACGATGTCATCCTGGCGTTCGATCTCGACCATAAGGCCGGCGTCGTCGTTTCGCAGCACGGTCATGGACCCTTGCAGCATGGCCTTGACTTCATCGCCCATGCGCAGGGTCTCGCGCGTGGCGCAGGCCAAGGCGACGGTGGGCGTATCCAGGGAGCCGGGATCAAGGTGGAGCGGCTGTCCACGGTCACCGGCAATGGCCTTGTCGACGATCAGCCGACTGGTCAGGCCGTCAACCAGGTCCAGCAGGGGCAGAAAAATGACCGCCAGGGCTATGTTAAAGCCGGTGTGGAAATTGACGATCATGCGCGCCGCAGCCTCGTCCCCCAACCCGCCCAGCATGGCCAGATAGGGCTGCACCAGGCCCATAAACGGCACCATCGCTGCAACGGCCAGGGCCCGCATGATCAGATTGTCCAAAGGGATCCTGCGGGGGGCGCCCGCCAGGTCGCGCCGACCGCAATCATCGCGCCGCCCAGGTTGGCACCCAGCACCATCGCCAGGGCGACATCCGGGCCCAGCACCCCGCCCGCCGTCAGGGACATGATCAGCAGCACCATGGCCAGGCTGGAATGGGCCGCCCCGGTGATCAGGGCGGCGACGATCACGGCCAGGACCGCCTCGCCGGCCAGGGGTTGCAGCAGCAACGGAAAGGTTTCACTTTCCCGCAACGGCGCCGATGCGGCGACGATGGTCTGAAGGCTCAACAAGATCAGGCCGAGGCCAATGGCGGAACGGGCCAGACTGCGCCGCCGGCTCTTTTCCGAGGCCAGGAAGGTGAACACGCCAACCGCCAGGGCAAGTGGCGACAGCCAGCGCAAATCAAACGACAGGACCTGCGCCACCACCGTGGTGCCCACATCCGTGCCCAGCATGATGGCCAGCCCGGCGACCCCGGCGATCAGGCCGCGGGCCGGCAAAGGACGAAACGATCAGGCCCGTGGCGGCGCTGCTTTGAATGGCCACGGTAACGCCAAATCCAGCGGCGAAGGCGATCCCGCGGTTACGGACCGAGACCGACAAGGCCTTGCGGAATTCCGCCCCAAATGAACGGGTGATCCCTGTTCGCACCATGCGGATGCCCCATAACAGCAGGGCAACGCCGCCAATGATGCCAATGAGAACCTGCATGCGCCTTTATGTCTCCGCCACGATGACTTCAACCTCATACCACCTTGCAATGATAGAAACCCATAGAGATCGCCTCAGCGGACCTGAAGGGGTGCGTCGGCCGCGTCCTCGGGCAGTTCCAGCTTTGCCATGTCCATGAAGGTGACCAGGTCTTTTTCCCGCACGTGCTGTAGCATAAAGCCGCGGAATGGCTTCATGCCTCTCTCAAAGGCCTCGAACTCGTCAATGTCCTGGTTGATCAGAGCCACGACGCCGTCCTGGTAGGCCTGCTCGAACACCGGGCCCATGATGAACAGGGTCAGGACATGGCCAGGCTGCCCGAACGTATTGAGCCGGGCAAGCCGCAGCAGAACGGCAGTCATGAACGCATGCACCTGACCTTGAAGCAGGATACGGCAAGCCCGCCGGCCGATAGCCTGGCGGAACAGATCTTGCGCTTTCGTGACTTCAAACAG
>JAYGEA010000191.1:0-8072 GCA_046582635.1 Alphaproteobacteria bacterium | reverse complement strand
CACAGGCTCAACAACATCAAAAGGCTTTCAAAAATGATTATTTGGCGGCATGAAACACAAACATCGGAGCAATCGGCCAGAAGACCAAGGCTGTAGCTTAAAGTACCGCTAAATCTGTCCAACGAATGGGGAGTACCTCAGTCACCATATGGCCTTGAGTTTCACTATTAGAGCTAAGACTTTCATCTGCTGAATCCGAAATGTCTCACCGAAACGCCGGTTCGTCGAAACTGCGCAGCTTGCGGGAATGCAGGGCCTGCTGGACCACGTCTTCGCGCATATAGCTGACCGCCGCCAGACAGATCTTCAAATGCTGGCTGACCCGTTCGGCATAAAAGGCGTTGGCCATGCCGGGCAGCTTGATCTCGCCATGCAGGGGCTTGTCGGAAACGCACAGCAAGGTGCCGTAGGGCACCCGCAGGCGGAAACCATTGGTGGCGATGGTGGCGGATTCCATGTCCACGGCGATGGCGCGGGACTGGTTGAAAAAGGTCGATAGCTCGTCATAGCGCAACTCCCAGTCCCGGTCGTCGGTGGAGACGACGGTACCCGTGCGCACCCGCTGTTTCAATTCCTGGCCCTTCAGACCGGTAATATCGCTGACGGCGGCGGTCAGGGCCACCTGCACCTCGGCGATGGGCGGTATGGGAATGGCGATGGGCAGATCCGCGTCCAGCACATGGTCCAGGCGGGCATAGGCATGCGCCAGAACATAATCGCCCAGGCGCTGGGTATGGCGCAGGCCGCCGCAATGGCCCACCATGACCCAGCAATGGGGCCGCAGCACGGCCACATGGTCGGTGATGGTCTTGGCGTTCGAGGGGCCGACGCCGATGTTGACCAGGGTGACGCCGGTATGGCCGTCGGCCACCAGGTGATAGGCCGGCATTTGCGGCAATTTTTCCGCCCGCTCGCCGCCCGGGGGTTGGTCGGTCAGGCGGGGGTTGGTGATGACCGCGTTGCCCGGCTCCACAAAGGCGCGGAAGGTATCGCCGCTCTCGATCTCCGCCCGACCGTATTCGATGAATTCATCCACATAACGCTGATAGTTGGTGAACAGCACGAAGCGCTGGAAATGATCGGGATGGGTGCCGGTATAATGGCGCAGGCGGGAGAGGGAATAATCCACCCGCTCGGCACTGAACAGGGACAGCGGGTTGGGCTCGCCCTCCTTGGCGCGGAACATGCCGTTGACCACATTGTCGTCGATCTTGGCCAAATCGGGCAGATGAAACTTCTGGTTCAGGTTGGCCACCTGGTCCTGATGCAGATCGGCGGTCAGGCTCTCCAGGGCAAAGGTCAGGGGGATCTGCCGGTCCGAGACGCCGACCCAGACCGGAACGTGATGGTTTTCCATCAACAAACCGATCTGTTCCAGATAATAGCTGCGGAACAATTCGGGATGGGTGACCGTCACGCCAAACGAACCAGGCTCCCGCACGGTCCCGTACGACAGGGCGCCACCACTACCAAGTTCCACCTGCTCGACATCAACCCATAGATAGGGATATCGGGCATCGGCCTTTTTCAAATCCGGTTCACGGTTGGCATATTTCTCGAAGTGCCGTTCCAGCAGGGTGCGTCCCTGGGCATAGATTTCGATCAGATGGTCAACGGCGGCCACCGGGTCGGTAAAGGACCGGGGCTGGCTCATCACGGATTTAGGCGGTGGGTTCAAACTCAAGGGGACCGCCTTTCTCACGATGCGGGCAAAGGAATACCACATATATGGGTTGGATTTGCTACAGTTTCAAAGGTATGGCAGCAAAACAACGGGGCGGTAATCGATCCATGACAATTAAACCAACCGGTATTGGCGCCGCGGTGCCCCGCCGCGAAGACGACCGTTTCCTCCGGGGCGCCGGCCAATTCAGCGACGATATCGTGATGCCCGGCGCCTTGACGGCGGTGGTTCTGCGCGCGCCCATGCCCCACGCCGAGATTCTAGCCATCAACACGGCGGCGGCCCTGGCCGCCCCCGGCGTTCATGCGGTTTTGACGGCGGCGGACTTGGCGGACGAGATCACCGGACCCATTCCCACCTACTCCACCACGCCCCCCTTTGACATCGGCCGGCGGGACGGCGGCGATGCGGCCGAGGCGGCGCAATATCCCCTGGCCAGGGATCGCGTGCGCTATCTGGGCGAGCCCGTCGCCTTTATTGTCGCCGCCACCTTGCATCAGGCCCAGGACGCCGCCGAACTGATCGCCGTGGACTATCGGCCCCTGGACCCGATAATGGAGATTGGAGCCGCCCTTGCCCCTGGTGCCGAACAGATCTGGCCGGATGCACCGGGCAACGTCTCGTTCGATTGGGCCACCGGCGACGAGGCGGCGACGGAAGCCGCGTTTGCCGCCGCCCATCATGTCGCCCGCCTGCGCCTGATCAACAACCGGGTGGTGATCAACTTCATGGAGCCCCGAGCCGCCATTGCCAGTTGCGATCCGGACAGTGGCCGGCTGACACTGCGGGCCGGCTGCCAGGCGGCCCATAACATGCGCGACAGCCTGGTCGGCCTGTTGGGCATCAAGACCGAGGACCTGCGTGTCATCGTGCCCGACACGGGGGGTGGTTTTGGCGCCCGCGCCAGCGTCTATCCGGAATTCCTGCTGGCCTTGGTCGCCGCCCGCCGTCTGGGCCGGCCGGTCAAGTGGACCGCCTCCCGCGCGGAGGCGTTTCTGAGCGACCAGCAGGCCCGCGATCATATCTTCCAGGGCGAGCTGGCCTTGGACGGGGACGGCCGATTTCTGGGCCTGCGGGTGGCCGCCGATTGGCGCCATGGCGCCTATTTCATGGGCCGGGGCATTTGGGTCATGGCCCACTATCTCTCCCAGGTTCTGGGCGGCGGCTATCGCATGTCGGCCGGTTTCATGAGCCTGCGGGGCGTCGTCACCAACACCACGCCGCAAGGGGCTTATCGGGGCATCGGCCGGCTGGAGGCGAATTATGTCCTGGAACGCCTGATCGACACGGCGGCGGCGGGTATGCAACTGGACGCAATCGACCTGCGCCGGCGCAACTTGCTGGGCCCCGGCGATCTACCCTGGCGCACGCCGGGGGGCGCCTTGATTACCTCCGGCGAATTCATGGACAATCTGGACCGCGCTGTGGAGATCGCGGGCTGGCAGGGCGCCCCGGCCCGCCGCGAAGAGGCGGAAGCGCAAGGGCGTCTGCACGGTATCGGCCTGGCCATGTATGCCGAAAACGACGGCAGCACCCCGACTGAATTCGCCGAGGTGGCCGTTGGCGGTGGCGGCCGGGTTACGGTGATGGTGGGCACGCAGGATTTCGGCATGGGCCACGGCACCATATATGGCCAAATCCTGTCCGAGAAACTTGGCCTCGATCTGGACGATATCGAAGTGGTTTTCGGCGATACGGACCGGGTCAAACGGGGTTCGGGCACCCACGGCTCCCGCTCTACCCGCATGGGCGGCACGGCAGTGGTGATGGGGGCGGAGAAAGTCATTCTCCGTGCCCGGCAAGAGGCGGCTGAAATGCTGGAAGCGGCAACGGCGGATATCGACTTTGCGGACGGCCGTTTTACCATCGCCGGCACCGACCGGGCCGTAACCCTGTATCAGGTCGCCGCCCATATGGAGGAAAGCGGCGGCAGCCTGGCCGAGGAAGCGGACTTCAACGCCGGGGCGGAGGTCATTGCCAACGGCGTGCACGTCTGCGAACTGACCATTGCGCCCGATGACGGCACCATCCGCCTGGAAAACTACAGCGTCGTCGCCGATGTGGGCCGCATCGTCAATCCCATTATCGTACACGGCCAGTTGCACGGCGGCGTCACCCAGGGTATTGGCCAGGCGCTGTTCGAAGAGGTGATTTATGACCCGGACAGCGGCCAGACCCTGAACGGCAGTCTGATGGATTACCGCCTGCCCCGGGCGGCTGACCTGCCCGCCTTCAACCTCCACTTCAATGAAGTGGCCGAAGCCGACAACCCCATCGGGGCCAAGGGCGCGGGGGAAAGTGCCACCACCGGGGCGCCGGCGGCGGTGATGAATGCCCTGGCCGACGCCCTGCGCCGCGCCGGCGCCCAGCCCATCGAAATGCCCGCGACGCCGGAAAAGGTCTGGCGCGCCCTGCGCGCCGCCGGCGGGCAATAGCAGCACACCGGCGCCTCACGGGATCATGCGGTTTTTTACCTTCCGGCAATGGCTGATCCTGTTCACGGTGCAGTTCGCCACTCTATTGTTCGGCGCCACCATGACCTCCGTCGCGGTGATCCTGCCGCAAATGAAGGGCGCCCTCTCGGCGACCCAGGATCAGGTCAGCTGGATCATCACCTTCAATTTGGTCGCCACCGCCATCGCCACGCCCCTGACCGGCTGGCTGGCGTCCAAGTTCGGCTGGCGCAATTTGATGATGACCGCCATTGCCGGTTTCACCGGCTTTTCCGTTTTGGCCGGGGCCTCGGAATCGTTGGAGGTCATGCTGGTCACGCGGGTTTTTCAGGGCCTGTTCGGGGCGCCGATTTTTCCCCTGGGCCAGGCCATTATTCTGGCCAGCTTTTCCCGCGCCCAGCATCCCCTGGTCCTCATGGCCTGGGGCGTGGGCGGTGTCATGGGCCCTATTCTGGGGCCTATGTTCGGCGGCTACATTGCCGAGATGCTGAACTGGCGCTGGGCCTTCTACATGATCCTGCCGCTTGGCATTATTGCCATGCTGTTCGCCTTCGTCGCCCTTAGCAACCAGGAAAAGGGCGAGACCCGGCGCTTCGATTATCTTGGCTTTATCATCCTCGCCGTCGCCGTGGGCGCCACCCAGTTGATGTTCGACCGGGGCCAGCGCCTGGATTGGCTGAATAGCTTCGAGATCCAGTTGGAGTTGTTGCTAGCCGTGGTCTTCTTCTATTTGTTCGTGGTGCATATTCTGACCACCAAAAACGCCCTGTTCGATCCGGCCACCTTCAGGGACCGTAATTTTACCATCGGCGTCGCCATCGTCACCATCATGGGCATGCTGCAATACACCCCGATGATCCTGTTCCCGCCCCTATTGCAGGAATTGCGCGGTTATCCCGATTCCATCGTCGGCTATCTGCTGGGCGCCCGCGGCATGGGCAATTTCATCAGTTTCTTCTTCGTGGTGCAGTTCACCAAATTCAGCCCCCGGCTCTGTCTGTTCACCGGCCTGGCGGTGCAGGCCGTGGCGGGGTTCTGGATGTCGTCCCTGGATATCAACATGACGACAGCGGATGTGTTCTGGAGCAATATTCTCCACGGCATCGGTTTCGGCATGGCCTACACACCCATGGCGGTGTTGACCTTTTCCACCCTGCCCATGCGTTTGCTGACCCAGGGCAACGCCATATTCGCCCTGTTGCGCCTGGTCGGTAGCAGCATTTTCATCGCCCTGACCCTGGTGGTTTTTTTCCGCACCTCCGCCGAGGCCAGCGTCAGTATGTTTGGTCTGATCGATGCCTTTGATCCGCGGAATTTGAGCGCCTGGACAGACCTTTTGGGTGGCGCGGACCAGATACCCTTGAATCTGCGTCTGCTGGCCGAAGTCCGCATGCAGGCCGCCATGATCGGCTACGTCAACGCCTTCCACTTGCTCACCCTGGCCTCCATCGTCGCTGCCCCCCTGGCCTTTCTGTTCGTCACCCGGCGGGGAGCGGAGACTTAAGACGCCGCATCGGGCCACAGGTGCGTCCAGGGGTGGGCTTGTTCGATCATCGCCGCCAGGCAGATGATGGCGCCATCGCCCATCATGGGGCCGACAATCTGTACGCCGGCCGGCAGGCCGTCGGCCATGATGCCGGCGGGAATGGTGATGGCGGGGTGGCCGGTCATGTTGAAGGGGTGGGTATAGGGATACCAGGTCTGGCGGATACCGCCCGCCTTCCTGTTGCCGATGGTGATGGGTTGATAGAAATCATGATCCGCGTCAATGGCCGTGCGGCTGAGGGTCGGCATTATCAGGAAATCGACCCGTTTGAACCAGGATTGGACCCGGCGGTACAGCTGGGTTCGAAAGGTAATGGCGCGCTGCAGTTCGGCCGCCGAATAGCTCTTGCCTTCCTCGATCCCCCGCAACAGGGTCGGCGTCATGCGGGGGCCGAATTCCGCCAGCTTGTCCTCGAACCGGGCCACCCACAGGGACTGGGTGATGACCAGCCAATAGGGCTCGGTATTTTCAAACGGTTCGTCAAAGGCGATGTTCTCGGCCCCGCGTTCCGCCAGGGCATCCCGGCGCGCCTCGCAGGCGGCCAGAATTTCCGGATCGATCAGTGCATTACCCATGAAGGGCAGCCAGCCGATTTTCACACCCTTCAGGCCGCCTTGGCCCGTGGCGGCGGCGATATAATCGTCCTTTGGCAGGCCATGGGAATGGGGGTCGTTCGGATGCGGCCCCGCCAGCACAGACAGCATCAACGCCACATCCGCCACCGAGCGTGCCATGGGCCCCTGGTTGGAAAAGTTGCCGAAGCCGTCCGGGGCGTTGTCGTGAGGCACCAGACCCAGGGTGGCCTTCATGCCGACCACGCCGCAACAGGCCGCTGGGATACGGATCGAGCCGCCCGCATCCGTGCCGATGGACAGGGGCGCCATGCCGGAAGCCAGGGCGGCGGCCGAACCGCCCGAGGAGCCGCCCGACGTGCGGGAGGTATCCCAGGGGTTCAGGGTGCGTCCGAACAGGGGCGATTCATTCATCGGCTTGTGGCCGAATTCCGGCGTCGAGACCTTGCCCACCAGCACAGCGCCGGCCGCCTTCATGCGGGCCACGGTGACCGCATCGTGTTCCGGGATATTGTGTTCCAGAATAGCCGAGGCATAGGTGGTGCGCACGCCGGCGGTATCGACCAGATCCTTCACCGTGTAGGGCACGCCCAGTAGGGGCGGCAGATCGCCGCCGCTCGCCAGCAAGACTTCCGCCGCCGCCGCTTCTTCGCGCGCCCGCTCCACGCTGATGGTAATAAAGGCATTGAGGGAGGGATTGGTCGTCTCGATATGGGCCAGGGTGGCGTCCAATACTTCCATTGGGGAAACCTCCCCGGCCTTGATTTTTCCGGCAAGATCAATGGCGGACAGTTTGTTGATCGTCATGGTTCACTCCACTTTGTTGCCTGTGCGTCCCGGCTATGGGAAGTATAGTGCCATGGAAGCCATCCTCGAGAAGATACTGCGGCGCGAAATACCCCATTGCCGGGCCCTGATCTCGGCCGAGCGGCTGTCGGGGGGCGCCAGTCAGGAAACCTACCGCCTGACCATCTCGGACCAAGGCGGCGTGGAGCGTCCCCTCGCCATGCGCCGGGCACCGGGGGCAAGGCTAACACCCACAACTCCTACAATCCCGGCCTGGCGGCCGAGGCGTTGTTGATGCAATCGGCCAAGGCCGTTGGGGTGCCGGAGCCCGAGGTGCACTACGTCCTGCGGGAAGATGATGGCCTGGGTGAAGGTTTCATCATGTCCTGGCTGGAGGGCGAGGCCCTGGGCGCGCGCATCGTCCGCGCGCCGGAGCTGGCGGCTATCCGTCCCAAGCTGGCCTTTGAATGCGGCCAGATCCTGGCCCGTATTCACGGCATCGATCTGGCGGCCACGGGCCTGGGGGAATGCCTGAAAACCATGACCGCGAAGGCTTTCGTGCATGACACCTGGGACGGCTATAAGGGTTTTGACACGCCGCAGCCGATGATCGACTACACGGCGCGGTGGCTGCTGGACAACCTGCCCGGCGATATGAATTTGGCCCCGGTGCACACCCTTGTGCACAACGATTTCCGCAACGGCAATCTGATGATTGGCCCCGACGGCGTGGTTGCCGTGCTGGATTGGGAGGTTGCCCATATCGGCGACCCCATGCGGGACCTGGGCTGGATCTGCACCAATTCCTGGCGCTTCGGCTCCGACCTGCCGGTGGGTGGTTTCGGCACCTACGATGATCTGTTCGCGGGTTATCAATCCATCTCGGGCCAGGCGGTGGATCGGGAGCGGGTAAAATTTTGGGAAGTCTTCGGCTCGTTCTGGTGGGCCATCGGTTGCCTGTCCATGGCGGAACATTACCGCACCGGCCCCGACAACACGGTGGAACGCCCGGCCATCGGGCGGCGCACTTC
>JAYGEA010000184.1:0-44830 GCA_046582635.1 Alphaproteobacteria bacterium | reverse complement strand
GCCCTGGAATGGCATCTGCCCTGGCAGGACGTGCCCGCGACCCGAGGCCACAACGAATTTCTGGATCGCCTGAAAGAAATTGATCTGGACATGGGTGACCCGGAAGAGCCGATGTTTACCTGGGGCCATCACCCCATTTGGCATGGCGAGGTGGACCGCCAGACCCTGAATGGCATCTCCGCCACACGGCCCATTATCGTCTGGCATCGCGGCTTTCACACCCTGGTGGTCAACGATGCCGCCATCGCGTGGATGGGCATGGATGAAGCCGATGGCGAACGTCACCCGCAGGTCAACATGGCGGAAGGCCGGTTCTATGAAACCGGTTTGTCATTGGCCTTCCGCTATTTCAATCCCTACACCCTGGCGCCAAAGTGGTTCGAGGGCGGTTTGGAGCGGTTGCGTCAGGTAGTCCATTTTGGCGGTCACACCACGATCGGCGACATGGCGGCGGGCATGTTTGATCTGGATATGGAGTGGGGCGCCCTGGTCAAGGTTCTCGAACAGGAGGATACGCCGTTCCGGGTGCAGATGATCCCGCCGGGCACCCCCCTTGGCGGCGGGCCAAAGGATGGCGCCAAACTGATCGAGCGAACGGTCGGGCTGCGCCAGCGTAACACCCACCGCCTGCGTTTTTACGACCATGTGAAGCTGTTCGCCGACGGCGGATTTTATGCCGGTCTGATGCAGTTGGGCCCGCCCGGCGCCATTGACGGCTCCCACGGCGAATGGATGACCCCGCCCGAGACTTTTGAACATGTTGCCCGGGTCTATTGGAACGAGGGTTTCAAGATCCACGTTCATTGTTCCGGCGATCTGGGGGTCGAACTGGCCCTCGACACCCTGGAAAAACTGCAATGGGAACGGCCCCGTTTCAATCACCGTTTCACCATCGAACATTTCGGCGTCTCCACGCCCGAGCAGGTGCGCCGCATGGCGGATCTGGGCGCCCTGGCCTCGGTCAATATCTATTATGTGCACGAGTTGGGGCATGCCTATTGGCAGAACAAATTGGGCCACGAGCGGGCCAGCCAGATGTCCCGCCTGGGCACCCTGGCCCGGCACAATGTGACCACGGCCCTGCATACGGATTTCACCATGGCCCCGGCCCTGCCCCTGAACAGCGCCTGGGTCGCAGCCACCAGGATCAGCGAAGCCGGCCATGTTATGGGGCCCGAGGAATGCCTGACCCTGGACCAGGCCCTGCGCGCCATCACCATCGATGCCGCCTATATCCTGGGCCTGGAGCACGAGATCGGCAGCATTCGCGGCGGCAAGACGGCGGATTTCACTATTCTGGAACAGGACCCTTACGAGGTGGGGGCGGAAAACCTGCGCGAAATTCCTATCTGGGGCACCGTATTCGAAGGGCGCCCTTTTCCCATCAAGCGCCCGTGATTCCGCCAAAGATACCGGTTACGGTCATCGGCGGTTATCTGGGCGCCGGCAAGACCACGATGATCAACAGCCTGCTGGCCGGTGACCATGGCCTGCGACTGGCGGTTTTGGTCAATGACTTCGGCGCCATCAATATCGATGCCCGGCTGATCGCGGCTCATGACGGCGATACCATAGCGCTGTCCAACGGTTGTGTTTGCTGCACCATCGCCGATGTCCTGGGCGACGCCCTGGACAAGGTCCTGGCCATGACGGTGCCCCCCGATCATATCGTTATCGAAGCCAGCGGCGTCGCCAATCCCGCCAAGATCGCCATGTATGGCCAGGGCTGGCCCGGATTATGTCTGGACGGGGTGATCGTTCTGGCGAATGGCGAAACGATCCAGGCGCAGGCGGCGGACAAGTTCGTTGGCCAGACCATTCAACTGCAATTGGCGGCGGCTGATATATTGGTTCTGAACAAGACGGATTTGCTGTCCGGCGCGGAAAACCAATCCGTGCTGACATGGTTGGCGGCGACGGCACCCGATAGCCGCATTGTCTCAACGTCTTTCGGCAAAATGCCATTTCCCATTCTGCTCGGCGTCGGCGGCCCATCACGAATGATCCATGCGGAACCTCACGCCGCCTATCGATCAGTGGTGCTGCAAACCCCCAAGGCGCTGGACCGGGATCGATTGCTGGCGCAGATCGCATCCTGGCCCAGGGCTGTCCTGCGCGCCAAGGGCCTGGTGCGCCTGGACGACGACCCGGTGCATGCCTATGTTCTGCAACTGGTGGGCGGCCGTCACGAACTTTCCCTGGGTCCCGCCTGGCGGGAGGAGGAGGCGGCGGCAACTCAACTGGTTTTGATTGGCCTCGAGGGGCAAATTGATTCAAACTGCTTGCAAGCGTCCCTGTTGTCAGCCTGTATTCAGGACGCAAATTAGAAACACATTAACCTATGGCGCGGAGGCGAAACGAATGTCCCTGAGAATAAATGACGAAGCACCGAATTTCACGGCGGAAACCACCGAAGGCGCCATCAGCTTTCACGACTGGATTGGCGATGGCTGGGCCATGCTGTTTTCCCATCCCAAGGATTTTACCCCCGTGTGCACCACGGAACTGGGCTATATGGCCGGCCTGAAGCCGGAATTCGACAAACGCAATTGTAAAATTATCGGCCTGTCCGTGGACCCGGTGGACAATCACGCCGCCTGGGCCAAGGATATCGAGGACGTGCAAGGCCATGCCGTGACCTACCCCATGATCGGGGACACGGAATTGGCCGTGGCGAAGCTGTATCAAATGCTGCCGGCGGACGAAGCCGGGGGATCGGACGGCCGCACGGCGATGAATAATGCCACGGTGCGCACGGTCTTCCTGATCGGCCCCGACAAGAAGATCAAGCTGTCCCTGACCTATCCCATGAGCACGGGCCGCAATTTCGACGAGGTGCTGCGTGTCCTGGATTCCTGCCAACTGACCGCCCAGCATCAGGTCGCGACGCCGGTCAACTGGAAGAAGGGCGAGGATGTCATCATCGTCCCGGCCATCTCGGACGAAGATGCCAAGGCCAAATACCCCGACGGCTGGACGGCGCCAAAGCCCTATTTGCGCTTCGTGCCGGATCCTAGCTCGTAAGACGAACGGCATATCGTCGCCCGGTTACCGCTAATCTAATCCGCGGGATCGGGCGGCGAATGCAAAACTGTTTCATATTTCATTAAATCCAGTTACTGTTTACATCTCTTTGGAGGTTGTCTGGAAAAAAAAACAGGTAACAAATAATATAAATTTTGTCCTAATCGGGGGATTACACATGTTGAAACTTGTACTTTGCGGCGCCGTCGCGGCGACCGCTCTGCTGGCCGCACCGGTCGGCATTTCATCTGCGGAAGCCAAGGTTTACAATCTTCGTTATGCGGATATCGGACCGCCCCGCGGCCCGCGCGCCGCAGCCTTGAAATGGTGGGCTGCCGAGTTGGAGAGCCGCTCGGGCGGTGATATCAAGATCAAATTTTTCTGGAGCCAGTCACTGATCAAGGGCAAGGCCACCATGAAGGCCGTGGGTTCGGGCCTCTCGGATACGGGCACGGTCCTCGGCATTTACACACCGGCTGAATTTCCAGTCTGGAATTATGCCAACACGCCGTTCCTGCACACGGATGCCTGGGTCGGCATGCGCACCTGGTTTGAGCTGCGCCAGAAATCGCCGGCGTTGCGGAAGGAAACCGACAGGCAAAATATCACCATCCTGGCCAACAACACCGCCGGGCCGGTGCATTTGCTTATGGCCAAGTCGCCGGTCAAGTCCATTGCTGAATTGAAGGGTAAAAAAATCCGCGCGACGGGCGGTTGGACCCATCTGTTCAAGGCACTGGGCGCCGTACCGGTGAAGATTGGTTTCGGTGAACTCTATTCCGCCCTGGACCGGGGCACCATTGATGGCACCACCAATTACACACCCTTCGTAAAATCCTACAAGCATTACGAAGTGGCGAGCCATTTGACGGAAATCAGCATGGGCCAGGTGCTGGGTTATGGCATCGGCATCAACACCAAGCTGTTGAATCGCATGCCGCAGAAACTGCGGGATATCATGGTAAAAACTTCCGATGAATACATGGATGTCTATGCCAAGATTTACATGGACGATACCGTCGAGGCCAAGAAACAATTGACCGCCGGTATCGACGGCAGAAAGGTGCAGTTCCACCAATTGAACCCCGGAGAGCGTGAGAAAATGGTGGCGGCGGCGGCTGTCTTCAAGACAGACTGGATCGCCAAAGTGACCAAAAAAGGCATCGATGCCCAAGCGTTTCTTGCCGCGTTCGATGCCGTCCGCGCCAAATACACAAAGATCGTCGCGGACAAAGGCTATCCCTGGGAGACAACGAACTGACGGGACGAACTGACGTAGTAAAAGAAGCTTAGAGGGGCGGGGTTTCGATCCCTGGCGGATCGGAACCCCGTAGTCTTATTGTGAATATTTTGGTTTGGATAGAACGTATTTCGGTCGTGATCGCGACCTCGGCACTGGTCACCTTGATGATGTTGGTTTGCATTTCGGTAACGGGGCGTTACCTGGTCGCCATGCCCATTCCCGACGATTTGGTGTTCAGTGAATATCTGATGATATTCATTGTTTTTCTGCCCTTGGGTTCGGTGCAAGCGGCGCGGGAGCATGTCTTCGTCACGATTTTTACCGAGTGGCTGCCGAACCGGAAAAAGGTCATTTTTGAAACATTTGGTGTTTTTGTCGGCCTGATTGCCTTCACCATCGTGGGCGTTGCGGTCTATGACGACTTTGCCGATGCCTGGGAATTCCAGTCATACGAGGACGGACCGCTGGAATTATTGCAATGGCCGCCGAAGCTCGTACTGGTTATCGGTATCGTGCTGTTCACCGTGCGGTTGCTGGTCGATCTGATTCAATCCGTACATGGCATTATGACCGACACGGCAACGGCGACGCGTTCAGAAGAAGACCGCATACTTGACGCAGATTTATAGACTTTAAGGAAAATAATGGATCCCTTTGTACTAGGTATGCTTGGCCTGGGCGCGATGCTCGGCCTTGTATCGCTGCGCGTACCGATCGCGTTTGGCATGGCCATCACCGGCTTTGTCGGAATGATCTTTGCGGTTGGCTGGGAGCCGGGCGAAGAATTTGAATTCGAGCGCGGTTTCGACGCCTCTTTCGCCTACGCTTCCGTTGAACCGTTTTCCTTTATCGCCTCCTTCCCCATTGTCGCGGTGCCGCTATTCCTGCTCATGGGTTATGTGGCGTTTCACGCCGGTTTCACCCGCGATATCTATGATACCGCGCGGATCTGGATGTCGAAATTGCACGGCGGTCTGGCCCTGGCCTCGGTCTTGGGTTGCGCCATGTTCGCCGCCGTCAGCGGCTCCTCCCTGGCGACGGCCGCCGCCATGGGCAAATTGGCGGTGCCCGAAATGCTGCGGCACAAATACGATCCCGGCCTGGCGACCGGCGTCGTCGCCGCCTCCGGCACCTTGGGCTCCTTGATCCCGCCCTCCATTTTGATGATCCTCTATGGCATCTTCACGGAGGAATCCATCGGCCAACTCCTTATGGCCGGCCTGATCCCCGGCATTCTGTCCGCCCTGATATATATGGCGATGGTCTGGGTCCGGGCCCGCCGCAATCCCGAATTCGCGCCCCGTGGCGAGCCGACGAGCTGGCCCCAGAAATTAGTCTCCTTGAAGGGGACGTGGTCAATTCTGACGCTGTTCATGATCGTTATGGGCGGCATTTATTCCGGCATCGTCACCCCGACCGAGGCCGCCGCCGCGGGCGCGCTGGGTGCCTTTGTTCTTGGTTTCCTGGCCAGACGGCTGACCCTGGCAACCGCCCGCGATGCGCTGGTGGAAACGGCGCGGCAGTCGGCCAATATATTTGCCCTGGTTCTGGGCGCGAAATTGTTTGTCGGCTTCATCGCCCTGACCGGCGTCGCCGCCGAATTGACCGTCTGGGCCGGCCATCTGGATGTGCCCCCGGTCATGATCCTGCTGTCTCTGTCGGTCATTTACATCGTGCTGGGCACCTTCATGGACCCCTTGGGCATGATGCTTCTGACCCTGCCGGTGGTGACGCCGGTGATCGAGGATCTAGGTTATGATCTGGTCTGGTTCGGCGTCATCATGGTCAAGTTCCTGGAGATCGGCCTAATCACGCCGCCTGTCGGCCTGAACGTCTATATTCTGAAGGGCGTGGTCGGCGATGCCGTGCCATTGGAAACCATCTTCAAGGGCATCATGTGGTTCCTGGCCATGGATGTCCTGACCCTGGCCTTGCTAATAATCTTCCCGGAAATCAGCCTTTGGCTGCCGACCCTGCTGTTGCGCTCGTGATAACAGGATAGCGGGATTGGTTAAGCGGGACGGGCAGGTCCACTTTTGGAGAGTTTTGACGGATGGTGCGGCGGCACGCCTAGGGCTATGTTGCCGAGCTGACGGCCAGGAATGGAATTCATTTTCGATGGGCAAGCAGAGGGCTGGATTGCGGTCCGTTTTGCGACGGACCCCCGGTAAGACTATCGTGAAGATACTGCAATGGTTTGACAGTCTCTTGGTGGCGATATCCGTCGCCGCCGTGGCCATTTTGATGATTCATATCTGCATCTCGGTGACGGGGCGTTATCTGCTCAATTCGCCCGTTCCCGATGATTTGGTGATCAGTGAATTCCTCATGGTATTCATCGTGTTCCTGCCCCTGAGTTCGGTTCAGGCTGCCCGCGAGCATGTCTTCGTCACCATATTCACGGAGTGGCTGCCGAACCGCACAAAGGTGCTGCTTGAAACCTTCGGGGTCTTTATCGGACTGTTCGCCTTTTGCGTCATAAGTTTCGCCACCTACGCCGACTTCAAGCATGCCTGGGACTATGGCTCTTATGTGGAAGGGCTGTGGGAACTGGTGGAATGGCCGGCCAAGTTTGCGGTGTTCTTCGGCATTGCCCTTTTTACGCTGCGCCTGGCCGTTGATTTGGTGCAATCTATTTTGGGCATCGTCGATGGTACGGCGGTGGCAACCCAGTCCGAGGAAGACCGGATCCTCGAGGCCGAGCTGTAGAGCTCGATCTCGAATCCATATCCCTTACAGGCGGTACGTCCGGCGGGTCGTGAAGCGGTCCTAAATACAGAGACAGAACAAAAAAGGGGCGCGCCGGCAAATCCGGCGCGCCCCGTAACGTTGGGAACTTCGTAATCGCAAAGTAGTATATGCTTGTCATCTTATGCAGGCAGAAAGAGACCGCCATGACCCGACGCGTTGCGCTGATCACCGATTGTAACCTTCATCTGGGCCCCGATTTGGCCCGCAAACTGGCCGCGCGCGACCATGACCTGATCCTGGGCGATCCCCTGCCCGGCCTGGTGGCGGAGGTGGAGGCCCTGGGCGTCCATGTGGTGGCGGTCAAGGGCTGCGAAGATCTCGTCGACGGCAGCGCCATCGCCCGCCTGATCGCGGCGGGGCTGGAACGTTTCGGCCGATTGGACGCCGCCTGCGTGCGCACGGGCGTAATCATCGGCGGCCGCTTCACGGAGGCTACGCTGGAGCAATTACAGACCTTGCAGGGGGCCAATCAGGAGGCGGTGTTCCATGCCCTCCAAGCCCTGTTGGCGGTCATGGTGCCCAATGGCGCGGGACAGATCGTCATTGTCACCTCGGCCACCGGCCGCCGTCCCGTGCCGGCCTCAGCGCTCTACTCGGCGACGCGGGCGGGGGCCAATATGATGGTCAAGGCGGCCGCCCTGGATGTCGCGGACAAGGGCATTTGCATCAATGCCCTGGGTACCAATTTTCTCGATTATCCGGGCTTTATCAAGGCCAACGGCGCCGGCGATCCGGAGGTTCGCAAACGGGTGGAGAAACGAACGCCCATGCATCGTTTAGGCCGCGTCGAAGAGGTGGCGCATTTTGCCGCTTCGCTGCTGGATGGCGGCAACTGCTTCCAGACCGGGCAGTTTTTTTCCCTCAGCGGCGGATGGAGTGATTGATAACAATGACCGAGACACCAAAAGCAGTCGCGAACAGCGCACAGTCCACCTATTGGAACGCCAAGGCGGGCGAAGCCTGGACCAAAAATCAGGCCATCATGGACCGGTTGTTGAGCCTGCCCGGGCGGCGTTTGTTTGAACATGCCGCTATCAAGGCCGGCGAACGGGTCCTCGACGTCGGTTGCGGGACCGGCGCCACTGTCTTGGCGGCCGCAGATGCCGTCGGCCCCGGCGGCGCTGTCCTGGGTATAGACCTGTCCCATGCCATGCTTGATCTGGCCCGCGGCCGGGCGAAAAAGCATGGCGGGACGGCCGAGCTGACGTTTGAGATCGCAGACGCGCAAATTCACCGATTTGCCGCCGGGCGCCATGACCTGTTGCTATCAAGGTTCGGCGTGATGTTTTTCGACGATCCGACAGCGGCTTTCACCAATCTATCGACGGCCTTGCGTCCGGGGGGCGGTTGTGCTTCGTCTGTTGGGCGCCAATGGCCGAGAACCCCTGGTTTTTCATTCCCCGCGATGCCGCGATCAAGTTTCTCGGTGCGCCGGAAGCCCCACCGCCACGGGCGCCGGGGCCGGTGGCCTTTGGCGATACTGATTATGTGACCGAAATTCTCACGGGCGCCGGATTCGAGGATATTTCGATCTCGTCCGAGACCGTTGATCTGACGCCCATATCCGATCTGGTAGAGGCCGCTGCCCACGCCTTGAACGCGGGCCCGGCCTCCAGGATTATCGCCGATCATGATCCCTCGCCGGAGACCCGGGCGGTGATCGGTGCCGAGATAGAGAGCCAGCTGTCGGTCTATTACGGCACGGATGGGGCACGGGTGCCGGGCAGCATGCATTTCGTCCAGGCCCGCCGTCCCTGATGCCGCCCCTGATGCGCGATCCCCATTGGCTGAGCATTGACGAAATCGGTGCCTGTCTGCGCCAGGGCGACATAGGTGTGGTTGAGCTGACCCAGGTCATGCTGGACCGTATTGCCGCTCTGGACGGCAGCTTGAACAGCTTCATCACCGTGACCGACGAGTTGGCCCTGGCCCAGGCGGAAACAGCCCAGCGGGAGCTATCGGCGGGCCATGACCGGGGCCCCCTGCATGGCATCCCCGTGGCGGTGAAGGATCTGTTGGCCACCAAGGGCATCCGCACCACCTTTGCCTCGCGCGCCTATGCCGATGACATCCCGGACTTTAACGCCACGGTGGTGGCGAAGCTGGCGGCTGCCGGCGCGGTTTTGTTGGGCAAGACCAATCTGTCCGAGGGCGCGGCGGATTCGTCCTCGCAATCCTCGGCCTTCGGCGGCCCCAATAATCCCTGGAACCGGGATTACATCACCGGCGGCTCGTCGGGCGGCTCGGCGGCGGCGGTGGCCGCCGGCCTGGCCTTCGCCGCCATAGGCAGCGACACCGCCATGTCGATCCGCCAGCCCGCCGCCCTGTGCGGCATTGTCGGGTTGAAACCAACGTTTGGCCGGGTTTCAAAACATGGCGCCATGGTGTTGTCCGACAGCTTGGACCATTTGGGTCCCATGACACGCAGCGTGGGGGACGCGGCCTTGGTCTTGGGGGCCATATCGGGTCATGACCCCGATGATCCCCATAGCGCGGATCTCCCGTTGCCGGATATTTCCGCCCCGGCCGGTCACATAAACGGCGTCCGACTGGCTGTTCCCCGGGCTGATTTCTTCACCGGCTGCGATCCCGAATGGGCCGCCGCCACGGAGCGGGCAATCACCATGCTGGGAGACCAAGGCGCCGTGATTGAAGAGATCAGGCTGCCCGATCTGGATACTTTAAGCTATTGCACCAATCTGATGATCGGGGTGGAGGCGGCGGCCTATCATCACCGCCGTTTCGAGGCGCGGCCGGATGATTTCGGCCCCACCCTGCGCCGGGTCATTGAGTCCGGCCGCAGCCACAACGCCGTCGAATATGTCCAGGCCCAACAAATGCGCCAGCAATTGAAACGCGGCATCATGGCGGTTTTTCGGGGTTTTGACGCTCTTGTCATGCCCACCACGGCGCTCGCCGCCTGCCCCATTGCCGAAGACGACCCCGGTCTGGTGCGCGAGAGGGCCCGCAATACCCTGCCCTTCAACGCCTTGGGCTGGCCGGCGGTTTCCCTGCCCTGCGGTCTGGCCGCGAACGGCCTGCCCATGGGTTTGCAGATCGTTGCGCATCCGTTCGAGGAAGCCAGGATGCTCTATATTGCCTACGCCTATGAACAAGCGACGGTCGGCATCGGCCATCCCAACATCTAAAGTTCGGCGTATTTGTCGATGATGTCGCGCCAGTTCCTGACGTCGTCGGGATTGGAAATTCGCGTCGCCAAGCCAGCCATGGGGGTGACCGGCACCAGAATGCGGCTGACGCCGGCGGCGGCCAGGGCTGGAATTTTGTCCATGTCATCGGGCAACGACGTGGTGATCTCGATCGCGGCGGGGTCGCGGCCATGTTCCTCGGCCGTCTTCCGCGCCAGGTCGATCAGGTCCGCGGGCGCGCCGCGGGCTGGGAAGTAGCCATTGCCCAGACGTCCCGCCCGCCGCGCCGCCGGACGGGAATGGCCGCCGACGATGATCGGCACCGAACCATTTATGGGTTGCGGCCGGCAATAGACGTTTTCGAAGCTGGCGAATTCGCCTTTATGGGTGGCCTTTTCCTGGCTCCACAGGGCCCGCATGGCCGCGACATAATCATCCGTCCGGGCGCCGCGATCATCAAACGGGGCGCCCAAAGCCTCGAACTCCTCGCGCATCCAGCCGACGCCGATGCCCAGCAGCACCCGCCCTCCGGACATAAAATCCAAAGTCGCGATCTGCTTGGCGGTGATGACGGGATTATGCTGGGGCAGGATCAGGATACCCGTGGCCAGGTTGATGCGGTTGGTCGCCGCCGCCACGTAAGCCATCCAGATCAGGGGGTCGGGCAGGGGCACATCGTCATGGCCACCCGCCATCTTGCCGTCATCGGAATAGGGATAGGCGGACTGGTAGCCTTCCGGCACCACAGTATGCTCCACCGTCCAGGCGGACTCGAACCCGGCATCCTCGCCCGCCTGCACCAATTCCACCGCCTTGGCCGGATCGATATAGCGGCCCGTATTGCAATAACGCAGTCCGAATTTCATGGCTCATCTCCAAATTGATTTTTCACCATTCTGAGGGTCAATCGCCTCGCGATCAACCACCCCCCAGCAAGATCGATCCCGACTGCCATAACAGGCGCAGGCCCAGAAAGGTCAGCAGCGCGGTCAGAATATTACGAAAACGGCTGTCGCCCATGCCATGTAGGACCTTGCTGCCGACCAGGGTGCCCAGAACACCGGTGGCGATCATGCCGCCGATCAGGGGCACATAGGGCAGGTAGTCAAAGCCCAGGACACCGAACACGGCGATCTTCATGCCATGCTGAAAAACCATGCAGCCGGCCTGGGTGCCGACGGTTTTCATGCGGTCCAGTTTCAGGTTCTTGATCACCGCCGCCACGAATGGCCCGGTGCCACCGATGAACATTGTTAAAAAACCCGAGATGGCGCCACCCAGCACAAGGGTGGCCCGGCCCAGCGGAATTGATCCCTTGCTCCACGCCGACCACAGAACGAAAGAACCTACCGCCAGGAACAACAGCCAGTCCGGCAGACGCACCGCGATCAGGCCGCCGATCACCGCGCCGGCCAGGCCGCCCATGGTCATGGGCAGCAATACCGGCAGATGGATATGCCGCGCCATGACCGCCGCCCGCGAGAGGTTGGAGCCGATCTGCACCACCCCATGCACTGGCACCAATGCGGTGGCCGGCAGAATGGTGGCCATCACCGCCAACAATACCATGCCGCCGCCCAGGCCGAAGGCGGCCGAGATGAACGAGGTCACCGCGCTAAGCCCCAACAGCACCAGGGCCAGCCAGGGGGCCAGATCGGCCGGCAACAATTCAGCCCAGTTAATCCCGCTCAATGGAACACCCCGGTCGTTCCTGACCATATCCAGCCCACGGCGGCCGTTGCGGAGACATGGATTGCCGGGTCAAGCCCGGCAATGACGATTTTGGTACACAAGACGTGACGACCTGGTCATGCCCGGACTTGATCCGGGCATCCACGTGCAAAGTCGGCCGGGAAGGCAAAGGCATTTTAGCCAAGGCGATAGATCCGCGTGGCCGTGTCGTGATGCAACTTGGCCTTTTCATCGGCCGAATAATCCGCTGTCAGGCGTTTGAAACTGTTCCACAGAACATTGTAGCTGCAGGTGCACATATCCACGGGAAAATTAGACTCGAACATGCACCGCTCCGCCCCGAACTGCTCGATCGTGTGTTCATAATAGGGCCGCGTCGCCTGCATCAATTCTTCCGAGCTGGGGGGGCGGTCCTTCTCGTGCCAGCCGTATCCGTTCAATTCCATGTTGATGCCACCCAGTTTGGCGACCACATTTTGGCATTTGGCCAGGTCGGTGATATCGGCCTGCCATTGGGCAAAATATTCGTCCCGTTTGCCGGCATAGGGTCCAATACCCACCGGGCCGCCGAAATGATCCAGGATAATGGTGGTGTCGGGGAAGGCCTGGGCCAGTTCCGTCAATTCGCTGATCTGGGTGTGATAGCACCAGCCTTCAAAGCTCATATCGTGGCGCGCCAAATGGGCGAAGCCCTGGCGGAAATTGTCCTGCCGATACAGATGGCGGACCGGGGCGCAACGGGCGTCGGGCACGTCGGGCGCGGCATCCCAGGTGCAGGAATGGCGAATACCGCGAAACCGGCCGCCCCCCGCCACCACATGGGCCTCCAACACCTCCCCCACGTCATCGCCCAAGCATAGATCCGCATGCCCGACGATACCGGCGGCGATCTGGACGTCGCCGTACAGGCCCGAGGCGCTCATGGCGGCAATGCCGTTGACGAATTTAGTTTCGTTGACCATGCGAATGGGGGACGGGTCGTTCACATCGATCATGGCGCCGCATTCGATAAACACGGTGGAGACCACGTTGTGGCCGCAATTCATATCGACCAGAATTTCATCCAGCAGATAGCGGTGCGCCACCCGTGTGTGGTTGAACTCCCACAGATGATGGTGCGGGTCGCAGATGGCCAGGTCCGGCTCCAGGGTTTCTTCCGCGCCCCGTGCCAGCCATTCAAGGTTTGTTGATGGTACCGCCATGTCTCGTTTCCTCCGGTTTTGGTTTATGGGTCAATTTTGGCCAGTGAGAGTGTTTGGTCAAGGTGATATGGTGGCTAAAATGTCTTGCCGGATAGAGTAGCCATGACCGATGAAGCAAAAACCGCCGCCAATAACGAGGCTCTGATCAACGCCATTACCGATTTGCTGGGGCCGTTGTTGAATGGCATGGAGGCTCTTGGCTATATAGCGCGGCGCCTGCATCCGCCGCGCTTGGCCGAACTAGTGGCCAGCGTGGCCGAAGTTGATGAACCGCTGCGCCAGGGCCTCGAACCGTTCCGGGCGCAAATCTGGCCCGAACATTTGGCCCCATTCGCCGAGCAGATGGTGGTTGCGGCCGAGGCGGTGTGCCTCGGTTTCGATAACCTGCGGGAAGCGGAACAAGCGGCCGATGGCACCTCGCAGGCCTATCGCGGCATTCGCCAGAACGCCAAGGCCTTTGCCGCCCTTTACCCGGCGGCCAGGATGCTGCCGCCCATCAACCGCTTTTTCCTCGATGATGCCGGCCGCGCGAACGAGGCGCTGGTGGAAAAGCTGGCCAATGCGGATGGTGGCCGGGACAACGTGGGCATCATGCATGCCAACAATGAAAAGCGCGAGAGGGGCGACTTTTCCATGTATGTGCCGGAATATTATGACCCCGGCGTGGCCTATCCCCTGATCATGGGGTTGCATGGGGGCAGCGGCCATGGCCGGGATTTCCTCTGGACTTGGCTGCGGGAGGCGCGCAGCCGGGGCGCCATTTTGATCACGCCGACCGCGCGGGAGGGCACCTGGTCGTTGATGGAACCGGAAGCCGACAGCGCCAATCTGGCCGGGCTGGTGCGCTTTGCCCAAGAGCAATGGAACATCGATGCCGATCACATGTTGCTGACCGGTATGAGCGATGGCGGCACCTTCACCTATGTCTCGGGCCTGGGCGAAGGGTCTCCCTTCACCCATCTGGCGCCTATTTCGGCCTCCTTCCATCCCCTGTTACTGGAGATGATGGACCCTGCCCGGATCAAGGGCCTGCCCGTCTATGTCACCCACGGCGCCCTGGATTGGATGTTCCCCGTCCAGATTGCCCGCGATGCCCAACAGGCGCTCGCCGCCGCCGGGGCAAAGCTGCATTATCGCGAGGTCGATGACCTTTCGCACACCTATCCCAGCGACGAAAACCGGCCCATATTGGATTGGTGCCTCGGTAGTTAGGCTATATTCGATACCCACCGTGCCACGCCGCACTGGATTGCCGGGTCAAGCCCGACAATGACGGTAGGGATGGGTTTTTCGGCTAAAAACAGCCAATAATGTCATGCCCGGACTTGATCCGGGCATCCAGGGCCACCAACTATCAACCGAAATAGTGCCCGCCCATCTACTTTCTGGAGCGGCTTCCCGGCAGCTAAATTACCCCGTCATCGCGCAGCTTATCGACCGCCGCGCCATCCATGCCCAGCCAACCACCCAGCACGTCCTCGGCATGTTCGCCCAGCAGGGGGGCGGGTGCGATGGGGGGCGGGGCGCCGTCGTGGCGCACGGGCCAGGCGGGAATTTTGAAATCACCGTTGGTGGGGTGGGCCATGGTCTGCATGATGCCCCGGCGTTCAAAGTCCGGGTCGTTCTGTAGTTCGTCCGTATCCAGCACCGCGCCGGCGGGTATGCCGGCCGCGCCCACCAGGGCCATGGCCTCGTGTTTGTCGTGCTGCCAGGTCCACTTGGCGACCATTTCGTCGATCTCGTCCTCCCGCTCGGCGCGGATGGCGCCGGTGGCATAATCAGGGTTGCCGATCAGATCTTCCCGGCCGATCAATTCCAACAACCGCTGCCAGTGCAGGGGGTTGGCCCGCGAGGTGTAGATATAGACATAGTCGTTGGGGCCGCCCGGCTTGCAGGGGAAAATGCCGCAGGGTGGATTGGCCCCCGATATTAATTTCGCGCCCGCCCGCGGCGCCGGCTTGTTGAACGCCGCCTGAGAGGCGAAGGCGACGCGGATGTAATGCAGCATGGCATCCTGCATGGCCAGTTGCAGGCGTTCGCCCTTGCCACTGTCCTTGCGCCGGTACAGTGCGCCCAGGATGGAAATGGCCAACAGCATGCCCGTGCCGGTATCGCCCAAGGTGGTGCCCGGCTTCACGGGCGGCTGGTCCGGCTCGCCGGTGATGGACATGATGCCGCCGCAGGCCTGGGCGATCATGTCAAAGGCCAGGTTGTTTTCGAACGGGCTGCCTTCGCCAAAGCCCTTGACCTGGGCGTAGATCAGGGAGGGGTTGACCTCCCGCATCACGTCATAGCCCAGGCCCAGGCGTTCAATGGCGCCGGGGGCAAAGTTCTCCACCATCACGTCTGCCTTGCGGGCGAGATCCTTGACCAATGCGACGCCCGCCGGATCTTTCAAGTTCACGGTGATGGATTTTTTCGAGGCATTGAACAATAGGAAATACCAGGAATCCTTTCCCTTTGGCTCGGCAAAGGACCCACGACCCGGATCGCCGCCCTTGGGGTTTTCCACCTTCACGACTTCCGCCCCCAGCCAGGCCAACGCCTCGGTACACGAGGGGCCCGCCTCGAACTGGGTCAGGTCCAGAATACGCACGCCCTGCAGACAGCCCGCGCCGCCGCTTATCTCGTCCATGGTGCTTCGCTCCTAAATTTTTTTGCTCTTGTTCAATCTTGACGACGCCGCGCGCCGGGCGATGACGTCGTCGAGGTGATTTGTCGTGTCGCTTTGTTCCGGCGGCCTTACCGGCCGGTAAAATTCGGCGCCCGGCGTTCCACGAAATGGGCCACGCCTTCCTTGAAATCCTCCGATTCAAAGCTGGCCGGCATTTCACTGTTGGCCAGCAGCACCGAATGCTCCAGTGAATTCAGCATGGCCTGATAGATCTGCCGTTTCATCACCCGAATTGACCGGGGCGAGGCCAAGGTGGCCATTTCGACGGCATAGGCGCGAACCTCGTCCATGAAGCTTTCCATCGGATAGACCTTGCTGACCAGGCCCATTTCCTTGGCTTCCGCGGCGGTGAATTTACGGCCCGAGAGGGTAATGTCCAGGGCGTTGGCCGGGCCGATCAGGGTGGGCAGCATCCAGGAGATGCCATGTTCAGCGATCAGGCCCCGGCGGGCAAAGGCGGTGGAGAACACCGCCGCATCGGACGCGAAGCGCACATCGCAATACAGCGCCATGATCAGGCCCAGGCCCGCCGCCGGGCCGTTGATGGCGGCGATAATCGGTTTCGGCACGGTGGGGAAATAGGTGTAGCGCAGGCTGTAATCGTTGGCCAGGGACAGACCGTCCGGAATGGCGTTGTCCACCGCCCTGACACTGTCCGAAGTTTGACCGCCGCTGGCAGCACCCTCTTGGATGCTGTTCAGATTATTCATATCGGCGCCCGAACAAAACCCCCGGCCCGCGCCGGTCAGGATAATCGCGCCCACCCCATCGTCGCCGGAGGCTTCGATCAGGGCGGCGCGGACTTCTTGTTCCATGGTCCCGGTCCAGGCGTTCAGCTTGTCGGGGCGATTCAGGGTGATGGTGGCAATCTTGTCGGAGACATCATAAAGAATTTCGCTATAGGCCATGGTCTTGTCCTTTGTTGGCACGATCCGAGGTCAGTCTACACCAAAGATTAGCTAACCGTCCTGACTGTGTTAACCTGCGCCATCATGTCGGAACTGGATGCCATACTTTTCGCCAACGAGGCCTTCTATCGGGCCTTCGCCGACCGGGACACCTCGGCCATGGCCGAGGTCTGGGCGGAAACGGCCCCGGTCAGCTGCATCCACCCCGGCTGGGGCCTGCTGGAAGATCGCGATGAGGTGCTGCAAAGCTGGCAGGCCATCCTGACCAACCCCGGTTCCCCGGCCATCATTTGCCATGCGCCGCGCGCCCATATGCAGGGCGAAATGGCCTATGTGATTTGCTACGAAGAGATCGACGGCAACTATCTGATCGCCACCAATATCTTTGTCCACGAAGGCCGCCGCTGGCGCCTGGTGCACCACCAGGCCGGCCCCACGGCGGACGCGCCGCCCAACGATCCCGGCAATGACGGCGAGGGCGGGTTGATCAATTAATTAGATTCGTTCCGTATTTCCCGAAAGAACCTATCGCCGCCGCTCGATCGCGTCCCAGATGCTGGCGGCCAGGTTTGTGCCATCGAAGCGGCCGCATTCCTGGATGCCCGTGGGGGAGGTGACGTTGATCTCGGTCATGTAATCGCCGATCACGTCGATGCCGACAAAAATCAGGCCCTGCTCCCGCAAGGTGGCGCCGATGGCGTCGCAGATTTCCTGGTCCCGTTTGGTCAGGACGCTTTTCAGGGGCGTGCCGCCCACGTGCATGTTCGAACGCGCCTCACCTTCCGCCGGCACCCGGTTGATGGCGCCCACCGCCACGCCATCCACCAGAATGATCCGTTTGTCGCCCTGGCGCACGGCCGGCAAATAGCCCTGGGCGATGATCGGTTCGCGGGAGGCTAGGGTAAACATTTCGATCAGGGAGGAGAGGTTCTCGTCGTCGGGCTTGATATGAAAGACACCCGCCCCGCCGTTGCCGAACAGCGGCTTGACGATGATGTCCTTGTGCTCGGCCCGAAAGGCCTGGATCTCGCCGGCATTGGCGGTGATCAGGGTGGGCGGCATCAAATCGGGGAAATGGGTGACGAACAGTTTTTCTGGCGCGTTGCGCACCGCGGCCGGGTCGTTCACCACCAGGGTCTTGGGATGAATATGTTCCAGAATATGGGTGGCGGTGATATAGGCCATGTCGAAGGGCGGATCCTGGCGCATCAGCACCACATCGACCGCCGCCAGATCAATTTCCTCCATCTCGCCCAGGGTGGCGTGATTGCCGACCTCGCGGCGGACCTCCAAGGTGCGGCCCCAGGCCATGACGCGGCCGGTTTTCAGGCTCAGATCCTTGACCAGATAATGAAACAGCGAATGGCCCCGGGCTTGGGCCTCCTCGGCCATGGCGAAGGTGCTGTCGGCGTCGATATCGATAGGTTCGATATCGTCCATCTGTATGGCAACAGATAGGCTCATGGGAATTCCTCGTTCACTATTCCTGCGGCAACTATTTTAGGCGGCTATTTTTGCGGTTTTAGAGCGTTTTCAACTTTCGTTGAATCACCGGGCCACCCGCTCCCCCGTCCCAACCATCCATTCATGGTAACCTGGTGGGTGGTTGGGCCGGGGGAGCGGGCGGTTCAGACTGCATTGAAAATGCTCTAGGAGGCCCGCTTGGGATCGTCTTTCAGGATCACGTGGCTGACCACCTTGACCACCCCCTTGATATTTCGGGCATGCCCCGTGGCGCGGTCAAGCTCCTTTTGCGATTGCGCGATGCCAAACAGATAGACCACGCCGTTCAACGTATCGACGGAATAGTTGATGGCCGAGATCTGGCCATCGCCCAACAGCTTGACCTTCAACAGGGTGGTGATCCAGACATCCTTGGCATAATCGCGCAGGCCGCTCTGATCGTTGATTTCCAGTTCATTTAAGACTTCACGCACGCCCCTGGCCTGCCAGGAAATGCGTGCCACGGCGATACGGTCTTCGGGGTTGTCGACGTTGCCGGTCAACAGCACCCGGCCCTCCACCACCTCCACGTCCACCTTCAAGAACAGGGAATCGGATTTCTTCAGCAGATAGTGATTGATAGTGGCCAGGATCGTGGTGTCGTCCATCGCCTGACCGACCGAGCGTTCCTGGGCCAACGCGACCCCGGCGGTGGCGGTGGCGCCAATCAAGGCGGATGTGCAACCACCCAGGCTGCCGGCGATGGCAACGCCCAACACGCCCAGGCCCGCATATAAGTGGAGTTTGCCAGCCCATCGATCCATTCCGACACCCTTTGTCATCTTAAAACACCCTCGCCTCGCTTCATCTCTCATCTATCGCCTCGGGGCCGCCAAGCATCCATGATATGGGTCGGCGGACGGTGGGGCTGTACCACAATGACGTCGAAACGAATATCCAATTCATCCATGCCCGCATGCCGGGCCACGAAAGCCTCCGTCGCCCGGACAATGCGCCGTTGCTGGCGATCGGTCACCGCTTCCAGCGCGGACAGCAGGTGATGCCGGCGCTTGACCTCGACCACCGCCAGCAGCCGGCCCCGCCGGGCCACTATATCCAATTCGCGAACCCCTGCACGATAATCTCGGGCCAGGATGCGGTAGCCCTTCAATCGCAACAGTGCGGTGGCAATCAGTTCGGCTCGCCGACCGGCGCGCACGGCTTGCTGGCGCGGTTTTCGAGGCGATTCGCGTAACCAGGCCATGGCCGCCTTATTGTTCCCCCATTTCGTCGCTGGTGTTGTCATCCGTTTGCTCACGCAGGCGCAGGGCCCGATTGTATAGCTCCCGCCGCGGCAGGCCGGTCTGTTCGGCCAGGGCAGCGGCGGCATCCTTAACGCTGCCCCGCCCCATGGCCGCCAACAGCAGGGCATCAATCTCGGCCTGATCAAAGGTGACGGCCGCGACATCGGGAGGCGCCACCAGCACGACAATTTCGCCCTTGGGCGGGCCGGCCGTTTGGTAATGGGCGGCCAACGCGCCCAGTTCGCCGTGGCGGGCCTCCTCGAACTTTTTGGTCAACTCCCGCAACACCGCCGACTGGCGGGGGCCCAGCACGGCCGCCATGTCTGCCAGGGAGGCCGCCAGGCGCGGGGCGGCCTCAAAGAACACCAGCGTGGCCGATATTTCGGTGAAATCAGCAAGCATGCGGCACCGGGCAACGGTTTTTCCGGGCAGGAAACCGGCAAACAGGAAGCGGTCCGTCGGCAAACCGGCGCTGGCCAGGGCCGCCAGGGGGGCGGAGGCGCCGGGCAGCGCGGTCACGGGAAAGCCCATCTCCCGCGCCGCCCTGACCAGGCGGTACCCGGGGTCCGAGATTAACGGCGTGCCGGCATCGCTGACCAGCGCCACAATTTCGCCCTTGTTCAGGCGTTCTATCAGACCCGGCCGCACACGGGCGGCATTGTGATCATGATAGGCCAGGGTGGGACGGTCGATGGCATGAATGCGCAGCAGTTTGCGGGTGACCCTGGTGTCTTCGCAGGCGATGACATGGGCTTGCGCCAGCAGATCCAGGGCACGCAGGGTGATGTCACGGGCATTGCCGATGGGCGTGGCGACAATATAAAGGCCGGGCGTAAATACTTGGGCGACGCTGTGGGTGACGCTCTGGGGGGCGGCATTATCGCTGTCGTCCAAAACACTCATTTGGCCGCCGTCATCAGTGGCGTTAGAATAGGGCGGCACCGACACTAAAGAGGACGAAGCGCTTGCAGCGATCGCGGATTTATCCCCAGCCTTGTTTTTTGGGGGCTTGTTTTTGGCGCTCTTGCCGTCGGGGCGGTGTTTTGACCGCATGCCTGCCATTCCTGTTTCTCGTGTTGTTCGGGTGCGCCGAGACGCCGGCGCCCCGCCTGGACAGTGTGCCAGTTGTTACCCCAAAGGCAGAAGTAAAAAAACCCGCGACCCCCCCGCCGCCCGCGGCCAAACCCGCACCCGCCCCGCCGCCCGTGGTCCGCGCGGTGCCGGTGCCCGAGGATGTCCAGGTGCAAGACGCCCCGACCCTGCGCCCGCCGTCGGGCATTGAGGGCCAGCCGACCCGTGTCGGCCTGCTGCTGCCCCTGAGCGGGCCGCACGGTGCCGAGAGGTTGGGCAAGGCCATGTTGAACGCCGCCATGCTGGCGTTGTTTGATATTGGCGGCAGACGCCTGTTGCTGATGCCGCGCGATACCGGCGGCACGCCGGAAGGTGCGCGTGCCGCCGCCGCCCAACTGGTGGGCGAGGGCGCCGAGATAATCCTTGGTCCCCTGTTCAACACCTCCGTGCAGGCGACGGCGGCCATTACCCGGGCCCGGAGCCTGCCCATGATCGCCTTTTCCTCCGACCGGCGGGTGGCGGGCAACGGCGTTTATTTGTTGAGCTTTACCCCCAGCCAGGAGGTCGACGCGGTGATCGGTTTCGCCGTGGCGCGCGGTTTGCGGCGGATCGCGGTTCTGGCGCCCGACGATCATTACGGCCTGGCCGTGCTGACGGCGGCGCGGGAGGCCGTGTTGCGTCACGGCGCCGAATTGGCGAGGGCGGAATTCTACTCACCCACCGGCGAGGAACTGGACAAAGTGGTGAAACGTCTGGCCGACTATCATACCCGCCGGGAGGCGCTGCTGGCCCGGCGCCGGGAGTTGGCGGCGGTCGAGGACGAAACCTCGAAAC
This sequence comes from Alphaproteobacteria bacterium, assembly GCA_046582635.1. Taxonomy (GTDB): domain Bacteria; phylum Pseudomonadota; class Alphaproteobacteria. Next base: position 23,535 of record JAYGEA010000184.1, on the reverse strand, counting down.
GCATGCTGGAGGTGCTGGAAAATCACGATACCCTGGGGGAGCTGGACTATGACGCGGTGCTGTTGCCCGAGGGCGGCGAGTTGCTGAAATCCCTGGCCCCCCTGCTGCCCTATTACGACATCGACACGGCGGAAATCCGTCTGTTGGGCACGGGGCGTTGGGACGATCCCAAGGTGCGGCTGGAGCCGGCACTATTGGGCGGTTGGTTCGCCGGCGCCGACCGGGTTGCGGCGGCCGAGTTCCGCGACCGCTACCGGGAGATTTTTGGCGCCGAGCCGCCGCGCCTGGCCTCCCTGGCCTATGACGCCATGGCTTTGGCGGCGGTACTGGGACAGGAAGCCGGCGGCCCGGATTTCTCCACCCGCGCCATCACCAACCCGGACGGTTTCGTCGGCAGCGATGGCATCTTCCGCTTCGGCCCCGATGGCGTGGCGCAGCGAGGCATGGCTGTGCTTGAAATCGAACGCAACGGCTTCCGTGTCCGCCGCAAGGCACCGACCACGTTCGAGGCCCTGACGAATTGATGACCAAGTCATGCCCATTTTCGATTACTATCTGATTGTGGATTGGAGCGCCAATGCAAAGCCCAAGCGCGGCGCGGACAGTATCTGGTATTGCCTGGTGGAGCGGACGGGCAGCGGGATACGGCGGCGGCTGTTGGCCAACCCCGCGACCCGTTGGCAGGCCCGGGACGAAATCGCGGAGATCTTGAAGTCCCTGGCCGCCAAGCAACGGCGGGTTCTGGCCGGGTTCGATTTTCCCAACGGCTACCCCGCGGGCTTCGCCAAATCAGCGGGCTTCACGGGCCCGCCGTGGCGGGCCGTATGGGATGGCTTGGACACCTTGATCCGGGATGGCGATGACAACGGCAACAACCGTTTCGAGGTCGCCGCGGATTTGAACCGGCGCATTTCGGGCGGGCCGTTTCCGTTCTGGGGCTGTCCCCCCCGGCGCCAAAGCGCAACTCTGTCCATGTACAAAACCCGCGCCTATGACGACAAAACGCCGGAGCGACGATTGTGCGAGGCCCAGTTGCCGCGCAGCCAGCCATGTTGGAAGTTGTACACCACCGGTTCCGTGGGCAGTCAGGCCTTGATGGGCATCCCGGTCCTGAAAGCCCTGCGCGACGATCCCGCGCTGGCGCCCGTGACCCTGGTCTGGCCGTTCGAGACCGGCTTCGGCCCGCCCGATCCGACTTTGCCGTGGCACGTTGTCTTGGCCGAAGTCTATCCGTCAATCTTGCCGATCAAGCCCAAGGCGGGAGAGATCAAGGATGCGGTGCAGGTCGAGACCATCGCGCGGCACCTGGCCAAGCGGGATACGCGGGGCGAATTGGCGGACGATCTTAGCGGACCCGATAGCATGCGTTATTTTGACCGGCAACTCATAGAGCAGGAGGAGGGCTGGATACTGGGCGCCGGCACGTTTTGCTAATTATCCCCCGCGGGGCGGTCCGCCGCCTTGCGGTCCGTTAGCTCCGCCATGACCCGGTGTTGGTCGTCGGCGCTCATGTCCTGCCAGTGGGAGATCTCGGATATGGTGCGGTAACAGCCCAGGCACAGCTTGGTTTCCGTGTGCAGGATGCATACGCCCGCGCAGGGCGAGACCAGACGCTGGCGGTCTTTACGTGCATCCATGGAGGTCATCTTGATCGATCTTCCTCTAATTAATGGCCGCCAATCTACAAGGCAAGTGCGGGAGAGCGCAAATATGCTTGAAGGTTTGGGGCTGAACGACTATTTAACAGGCCGAAATCATAAAAAACATTATTCTCAACAGGCGGAAGAGGCGCAACCTCCATGGATTGGATGATCGAGGTCGAAGGGCTGGTAAAAACCTTTGGCCATCTGACGGCGGTGGACGGTGTCAGCTTCAATGTGCCGAAGGGCCAGGTACTGGGCTTTTTGGGGCCCAATGGCGCCGGCAAGTCCACCACCATGAAAATGATCACCGGTTTCATGACCCCGACGGCGGGACGGGTCCGGGTGGTGGGCCATGACGTGGATGAAGAGCCCATCGCCGCCAAGACCCAGATCGGCTATTTGCCCGAGGGGGCGCCGGCCTATCCGGACATGACGCCCATGGCTTTTCTGAACTTCGTCGCCGACGTGCGCGGCATGAAGGGCGCCTATCGCCAACAACGCCTGGACTATGTCATCAACAACGTGCATCTGGAGGCGGTCCTGGAACAGCCCATCGATACCCTGTCCAAGGGTTTCAAGCGCCGGGTCGGTTTGGCCCAGGCGATCCTGCATGATCCACCCGTGCTGATCCTGGACGAACCCACCGACGGCCTGGATCCGAACCAGAAATACGAAGTGCGCGGCCTGATCGCCGACATGGCGGCGGAAAAGGCCATCATCATCTCGACCCATATCCTGGAAGAGGTGGACGCGGTGTGCAGCCGGGCCATGATCATCGCCGACGGCCGCATCGTCGCCGACGGCACGCCGGCCGAGTTGGAACGGCAATCACCTTTCCACAACGCGGTTTTGATCGACAGCCCCGACCCCGGCGTGGCAGAGGCCCTGGAGGCCATGGCGGCGGTGTCAAAGGTCGAGGAATTGCAAGGCGGGCGCTACCGGGTCTATCCCACCGATGGCCAGGCAATAGTGGCGGAGATCGCCGATCTGATCCGGACCCGGGGCTGGTCAACCTCGCGCCTGTCCGTGGAACCGCCGCGTCTGGATGATGTGTTCAGAAAAATTACCAATCACGGACCTGATCCGCGTAACAAACATGACACCAGCAACAGAAACAGCAACAGCGGGGAGGCGGCCTGATGGCGACCACCTGGGCCGTGTTCCGGCGCGAGCTGAAGGGCTATTTTAATACACCCCTGGCTTATATCTTCATTGTCATCTTTTTGTTTTTGACCGGCATCTTCACTTTTTACCTGGGCAGCTTTTTTCCGCGCGCCCAGGCCGATTTGAAGCCGTTCTTCAATTTTCACCCCTGGCTGTATCTGTTCCTGGTGCCGGCCATCTCCATGCGCCTGTGGGCCGAGGAGCGGAAGTCCGGCGCCATTGAGTTGCTGCTGACCCTGCCGCTGTCCCTGTGGTCCACGGTGCTGGGTAAATTTCTGGCGGCCTGGGTTTTTATCATCATCGCCCTGGCTCTTACGTTTCCCATGTGGATCACGGTCAGCTATCTGGGCCAGCCCGATCATGGGGTGATCTTCGCCTCCTATCTGGGCAGCGTGTTGATGTCGGGCGGCTATCTGGCCATTGGCGCCTGCATTTCGGCGGCCACCAAGAACCAGGTCATCGCCTTTGTCATTTCCGTGGTGGTCTGTTTTTTGTTCACGGTTTCCGGCGCCCCCATCGTGCTGGATTTCTTTGCCGCCTGGGCGCCGCAGGCCGTGTTGGACGCGGTGGCCTCGTTCAGCTTCCTGACCCACTTCAATGCCATCCAGAACGGCGTCATCGATGTGCGCGATCTGGTCTACTTCGTCTCGCTGATCGGGCTGTGGCTGTTCGCCAATTTGCTGATCGTCGATCTGAAAAAAGCCAGCTAGGAAGTATAGGCGCATGAACCGTACAACAACCGCCATTCTGGCCCTGTTCCTGGCCGCATTGCTGTTCGTCAGCATCAACGTATTTTCCACCAATACCTTCCGCTCGGCCCGCCTGGATCTCACGCAAGAGGGGCTTTACACCTTGAGCGAGGGTTCCATCCGCATTCTGGCCGGGATTCCCGAACCGATCCGGCTGCGTCTGTATTTCTCGGAAAAACAGGCCGTCCAGCTGCCCAATGTAAAATCCTATGGTTTACGGGTACGCGAGTTGCTGGAGGAATATGTCAGCCGCGCGGAGGGTAAGATTACCTTGGAGGTGATCGACCCCGAACCCTTTACCCAGGCCGAGGACGATGCCATGCGCCTGGGCCTGCGGGCGGCCCCCATGACCACGGGCGACAATCTGTATTTCGGCCTGGTCGCCACCAACACCATCGACGACCGCGAAGTGGTGCCGTTTTTCAGCCGGGAGAAGGAAGCTTTTCTGGAATACGACCTGACCCGCATGATCTTCAATCTCAGCGATCCCAAGAAACCGGTGGTCGGTCTGATCACCGGCCTGCAGATGAACGCCGATGCTTCGCCCATGCTGCGTTTCAGCGGCGGCCCACAGCCCTGGGCCATCGCCGCCGCGATCCGTGAAGTGTTCGATTTGCGCGTGCTGGAGCCGCGCGCCGGCGTCATTCCGGCGGATATTGACGTCCTGATGGTCGCCCATCCCCTGGGCTTGGGCGAGCAGACCCTGTATGCCATAGATCAGTTCGTCATGGCCGGCGGCCGGGCCCTGATCTTTGTCGACCCCTATTCCGAAGTCACCGCCCGCAGCCAGCGCCCTGGCCAGCCGCCCGCCGCCGCCCTGGCCAGCTCCACCCTGGATAAATTGTTGCTGGCCTGGGGCGTCTCCGTGCCCACGGACCGTGTCATCGCCGACTATGAAGCGGCCCAGCAGGTCAATGCCGGCCGGGCCAGCAACCAGCGCATTGTCCGCTATCTGGTCTGGTTGCAGCTGACACCAGCGAACATGAACGCCAACGACGTGGTCACCGCCGATCTTGGCCCCATGATCCTGGCCAATGCCGGCACCGTGTTGATCACGGAGGGCACCAAAACCCGGATTACGCCGCTGATCACCACCGGCGATCAGGCCATGCGCATGGATACCAATATCATCCGTTTCGGGCCGGCCCCCGACCGCTTGCTGGAGGAATTCAAGGCCGACGGCGAAATTCACATGATCGCGGCGCGGCTGGGCGGCACCGTGGCCTCGGCCTTCCCCGATGGCCGGCCGCCGCTCAAGAAACCGGCAAAGGGTCAAACGGAAGCCAAGAAAAGCCCGGATGGCAAACCGCACCTGAAAGAGAGCAGCAAGGATATCGGCGTCATCGTGGTCGCCGATACGGACCTTCTGCACGACCAGTTCTGGCTGCGGAAACAAAACCTGGCCGGTCAGGAAATGATCGTGCCCATTTCGGCCAACGCTGATTTTGTCATCAACGCCCTGGATAATCTGGCCGGTTCCTCGGATCTGATCGGGCTGCGCAGCCGGGGCAAATCGACCCGGCCCTTCATCGTGGTGCAGTCCATGCGCCTGGCCGCGGAACAGAAGTTCCAGGCCGAGGAACGCAAGTTGAAGGCCACCCTGGAAGAGGCCAAGGGCCGCATCGCCGAACTCGAATCCCGGGCCGAGGCGGGGGCGGGGGCGGGCACCCTGTTGACGCCGCAACAGCAGGTGGAAATTCAAACCGTCCGGGGCCAGTTGTTGCAAACCCGCAAGCAGTTACGGGATGTCCAGCTTGTCCTGAACCGCGACATTGATGCCCTGGAGGCGAAGGTGAAGTTTGCCAACGTGGGTCTGATGCCCCTGGCCGTGGCCATCATCGCCGCCATCCTCGCCTTGCTGGGAATAAGCCGGCGGCGGCGCCACGCGGTGCGGGCCTGAAGGGGGAAAGAACCATGAAAAGCAAACCATTTATCGTCCTCCTCATCCTCACGGCGGTGGCCATGGCGGGGGCAGGCTGGTCCACCGTCGAGAGGGGCCGCGCCACGGCCTCCGCCGCGCCGCCGCCCAGCTTGTTTCCCGATTTGATCTCCCAGGTCAACGACATCGCCCGCATTGATGTGCGGACGCCAAAATTGGCTTTCACCATTGAAAAAAGTGACGGAAATATCTGGCGGGTGCGGGAGCGTGACGGCTACCCGGTAAAATTCGAAACCATCAAGCAGGCCGTCGTGGGCATCGCCAGCATGACCATGTTGGAGACCAAGACCGCCAAGGCCGCGTTGCATGATCGGCTGTTCCTGAAATCGCCCAAGGACGGCGGGCGGGGCACCACCATCGCCCTGGCCGGGGGCGACGGCAAGACCATCGCCGCCATTGTCCTGGGCAAGACCAAATCGCAGCCATCCAAGACCGAAGCCGGCGTCCACTATGTCCGCCGCCTGGACCGGGACCAAAGTTATCTGGCCTCCAGCCGGGTCGAGGTGTGGGAGACCATCGACCGTTGGCTTGACGATGCCATGCCCACCGTCGCCCGTCAGCGCATCCGCGCGGCCGCGACGGTACAGCCCAATGGCGACCGCATCGGCGTCTTTCACACCGACCCGGACGGCCGGGATTTCAAAATCGCGGATATCCCGCCGGGCATGAAGCCCTTGCACGACACCGCCGGCAATGCCCTGGGTTCGGCCCTGGGTTTTTTGGATTTCGAGGATGTGCGCAAGGCCGGCCGGGTGGATTTTGCCGGCGCCAATCTGGCTGAATTCAAAACCTTTGATGGGTTGACCATTAAATTCCTGGTGGTCAAGCGTAAGGATGGTTCCAGGGACGTCCACTGGCTGCGAATTTCCGCGTCCTTCAATGCCGCCGACATTCAATTGGACGGCCTGTCGGATAAGCAGAGAGAGGTCATGAAAAGTCCCGAGGCGGCCAGGGCGGAGGCGGCGGAGATCAACAAACGTTTCGGCCCTTGGGCCTTTCAAATTCCCGACTACAAGGCCAAGGATTTCATGACCCCGCCCGATGCCCTGCTGGTCAAGGATGACGGTAAAAGTCAAAATTAAAGCCAAAGGAAATCGACGATGAGCGAGGAAACACTCTCGTTTCAGACCGAGGTGGCGCAGCTTTTGCGCCTGATGGTCAATTCGGTCTATTCCGACAAGGGGGTCTTCCTCCGCGAATTGATCTCCAATGCCTCCGATGCCTGCGACAAGGCGCGCTATCTGGCCATCACCGAGCCGGATATCCTGGGCGACGATCCCGATTTCAAGGTCCGCATCAAGGTCGATAAAGCAGCGCGCACCCTGTCCCTGACCGACAACGGCGTCGGCATGAACCGGGACGGCCTGATTTCCGATCTGGGCACCATCGCGCGCTCGGGCACCACGGCCTTCATGGACAATCTCTCGGGCGACAGTGCCAAGGACGTGCAGATGATCGGCCAGTTCGGCGTCGGCTTCTATTCCGTGTTCATGGTCTCGGACAAGGTCGAGGTCACCTCGCGCCGCGCCGGCGAGGACGAGGCCTGGGTCTGGGCCTCGGACGGGCTGGGCGAATTTACCATTGATGCCGCCGCCGATAGCCAACATGACGGCCGGGGCACCACCGTTGTCATTCACCTGAAAGAGGGCGAGGACGAATGGCTGGAGGAGCACCGCCTCTCTGGTATCGTGAAGAAATACTCCGATCACATTGCCCTGCCGATCATGCTGCAGATCGACGAGGGGGAGGAAACGGCGGCCAATGAAGCCTCCGCCATCTGGTGCAGGCCCAAGAGCGAGATCACGGACGAGCAATACACCGAGTTCTATCACCATGTGGGCCACGTCATGGACGACCCCTGGCTGACCCTGCATTACAAGGCCGAGGGCAAGATCGAGTACACCGGTCTGTTGTTCGTGCCCACGCGGCAGCCGTTCGATCTGTTCGACCCCGCCCGCCGCCACGCGGTGAAGCTTTATGTCCGGCGGATCTTCATCACCGACGAGGCGGAGGGGCTGATCCCCTCGTATCTGCGCTTTTTGCGCGGCGTGGTGGACAGCGAGGACCTGCCCCTGAACATTAGCCGGGAAATGCTGCAGAACAGCCCCCTGATGCGCCATATGAACCAGGCCGTAACCCGCCGCGTGCTGACGGAATTGAAAAAGAAGGCCGATAAGAAGCCGGAGGAATACGCTGAATTCTGGGAGAATTTCGGCTCTGTTCTGAAAGAGGGCCTGTACGAGGATCAAGAACGCCGGGATGAATTGCTGGAACTGGTGCGCTTCCACTCCACCGCCGGGGGGGATCTGGTCAGCCTGAAAGACTATGTCGGGCGCATGCAAGAGGGGCAGGAGGCAATCTATTATATTACCGGCGACGATCAGGCGACCCTGGAGACCAGCCCGCAGTTGGAAGGTTTCCGCGCCCGTGGGGTCGAGGTGCTGCTGCTGTCCGACCCGGTGGATGATTTTTGGCTGTCGGCGGTGTTTGAATACGACGGCCACGATCTGACCTCGGCTACCCGCGGCTCCACGGATCTGTCCAACATTGGTGAAGAGCCGGACAAGGACGGGGACGAGGCGGTGGAGCCGGCCGGTGATACGGAAATCGCCACCCTGATCGCCCTGGTCAAACAGACCCTGGGCGAGGCGGTCAAGGATGTGCGCACCACGGACCGGCTGACCGACAGCGCCGTCTGCCTGGTGGCGGACGACGGCGACATGGACATGCGGCTGGAACGCATGTTGAAGGCGCATAAGCAATTGAACACGGACTCTCTTCGCATCCTGGAGATCAACCCCAAGCATGACCTGATCAAGAACATGGCCGGTGCCGCCACCAAGGGTGGCGCGGCGGACGACCTGGCCGACCTGGCGCTCCTGCTGCTGGATCAGGCCTGTATCATCGAAGGCGAGACCCTGCCCGATACGGCTGCGTTTTCCAGGCGCATGGCGATGGTCATGGCCAAGGCGGCGGGCTGACAAAGCCACGCCGCCGTGGCAGGATTGCCCATTGCCGGAATGTCGACGACGGTCGGGAGACACACACTCGGGAGACAGACCATGGACAAACTGACACAGAGTTATAACCACGGCGCCTCCGGCGTTCCCCTGATCGGCGAGACCATTGGCGCCTTTTTCGACAACGCCGTGGCCCGTTGGGGCGAGCGGGATGCCGTTGTGGCGCGGCACCAGAATATCCGCTGGAGCTATAACCAGCTAAAGCAGCAGGTGGATGCCTTCGCCGCCGGTTTGCTGGCCCTGGGGCTGGAGCCGGGGCAGCGCATCGGCATCTGGTCGCAAAACAATTCCGAATGGGTGGTGACCCAGTTCGCCACCGCCAAGGCCGGCCTGATCCTGGTCAACATCAACCCCGCCTACCGCCTGGCGGAATTGGAATACGCCTTGAACAAGGTTGCCTGCACGGCGCTGGTGATCTCTCCCTCGTTCAAGACCTCGCAATATATCGAGATGGTGCGCACCCTGGCGCCGGAGATCGACGAGGCCCAGCCGGGCCAGCTACGATCCGCGAAGCTGCCCCATTTGCGCGCCGTCATCCGCATGGGCGACGAGAGCACGCCGGGTATGTACAATTTCGCCGATATCCCCGGCCTGGCGGGCGATGGGGAGCGGGCGCGCCTGGACAGCCTGGCCGGCGAATTGCAGTTCGACGATGCCATCAACATCCAGTTCACGTCCGGCACCACGGGCTTCCCAAAAGGCGCCACCCTGACCCACCACAATATCCTCAACAACGGCTATTTCGTGGGCGAAGGCATCAAGCTGACCGAGAACGACCGTCTGGCCATACCTGTACCGCTTTACCATTGTTTCGGCATGGTCATGGGCAATCTGGGCTGTTTGACCCACGGCGCGGCCATGGTCTATCCCGGCGGGGGGTTTGATCCCGGCGAAGTTCTGCAAACCATCCAGGACGAAGGCTGCACCGCGCTGTACGGGGTGCCGACAATGTTCATCGCCGTCCTGGACCACGCCGATTTTGACAGCTTTGATCTCTCCACCCTGCGCACCGGCATCATGGCCGGCTCCCCTTGCCCCATCGAGGTGATGAAGCAGGTGATTGATAAAATGAACATGGTGGAGGTGACCATCGCCTACGGCATGACCGAAACCTCCCCCGTCAGCTTCCACACGGCGGTGGATGACGCGCTGGAGCGCAAGGTCGGCACGGTGGGGCGCACCATTCCCCACGTGGAAAGCAAAATTGTCGATGCCGACGGCCGCATCGTCGCGCCGGGCGAGACCGGCGAAATCCTCACCCGCGGCTACAACGTCATGCTGGGCTATTGGGATGACGCGGAGAAAACGGCCGAGGCCATCGACGGGGCGGGCTGGATGCACACCGGCGATTTGGGCACCCTGGACGAATACGGCTATGGCAACGTGGTGGGGCGGATCAAGGACATGGTCATTCGCGGCGGCGAAAACGTCTATCCCCGCGAGATCGAGGAATACCTCTACCGCCACGAGGCGATCCAGGACGTCCAGGTGGTGGGCGTGCCGGACGAGAAATACGGCGAGGAACTCTGCGCCTGGATCATCCTGCGCGAAGGGCAGGCGGTGGATGAAACCGAAATCAAGGGTTTCTGCCGCGGCCAGATCGCCCACTTCAAAATTCCCCGCTACATCAAATTCGTTGACGAATTCCCCATGACAGTCACCGGCAAGGTGCAGAAATTCGTCATGCGGGAGACCATGATCGAGGAATTGCAGCTGGTGGAAGCGAAAACCGCCTAAAGAGTAAGAATAATGACGGCGTCGAAGCAGGCCACCCAAACCATAACGGCCGACTATCTGGTCATCGGCGCCGGCGGCATGGGCATGGCCTTCACGGATTCCATCCTGTCGGAGACTTCGGCCACCGTGGCCATCGTCGACCGCTATCACCAGCCCGGCGGCCATTGGAACACCGCCTACCCCTTTGTCAGGCTGCATCAGCCCTCGGCCTTTTACGGGGTCAATTCCAGGCCTCTGGGCAGCGATGCCCTGGATGCCACGGGCTGGAACCAGGGCCTGTATGAGCTGGCCACCAACGGCGAGGTTTGCGCCTATTTCGATGCGGTGATGCAGCAGCAATTCCTGCCGTCGGGCCGGGTGCAATACTTCCCCATGTGCGACTATATGGTCTATATCGATGGCGGGCGCGTCATATCCCGGGTCTCCGGCGCCGAATTCGAGGTCAGCGCCGGCAAGATCGTCGATGCCACCTATATGAAAGTAACGGTGCCCTCCATGCGGCCGCCGGACTACGAGGTGGAGAGCGGCGTCGCCTGCCGCCCCCTCAATGATCTGCCCAAGATGGCCTGCCAGTACAGCCAATTCATGATCATCGGGGCTGGCAAGACGGCCATGGATGCCTGCCTGTTTCTGCTTGGGAACGGCCTCGACCCAGACCGGATTTCCTGGGTCATGCCACGGGATTCCTGGCTGCTGAACCGGGCCAAGATCCAGCCGGGGAAATTGTTTTCGGATGTTGTCGTAAAATCCTTCACGGGGCAGATGCAGGCCATGGCCCAGGCCGAGACGCTTGAGGATCTGTTCGCCGGCGTCATGGCCACCGGTCATCTATTGCGCTTTGACGACGATGTCCGGCCGACGATGTATCGCTGCGCCACCGTGACGGAAGCGGAATTGGAACAGCTTCAGCGGATCGGCAATATCATCCGGTTGGGGCGGGTCAAACGCCTGGCACGGGACCGCATCGAACTTGAAGGGGGTGAAATTTCCGCCCGCCCGGACACCCTGTACGTGGATTGCACGGCGGATGGCCTGGCGAACCGCCCGGTGGCGCCGATCTTCGGGAAGGGCAAATTGACCCTGCAATCGGTGCGGACCTGCCAACAAGTCTTCTCCGCCGCCTTTATCGGCCATGTGGAAACCAGCTACGACGACATGGATTTGCAGAACGGACTTTGCACCCCCGTCCCCCATCCGAATACGGATATCGATTATCTGCGCACCTCTCTGTTGAACCTAACCAACGCCCATCGCTGGGGACGGGATCCTGAACTTAAGGCCTGGCTGCACAATGCCCGCCTTGACGGCTTCACCAGGCCCGAGAGTTTAAAGAATGCCCGTGGCTTGCCGGAGGATCTGGTTCGTCAGGTGACGGGGAACTTGAAGAGGTTAATCGCCGGAGATGAAGCATAGACTGACTTTGCGCTAGTCAATGAAATGCCCGCCCGATCCAAGTCTGATGTTGTTAAGCCGGCGTTGCCGATCAGCCTAAGCGGCACGAATATTCAGGACCCGTTGGATTTCTTCAGCCTTGGTTCTTGTGATCCGTTTTGCCAGGACACCCTGCAACATTTCGAGGATATCAGCCAACCCGGTTTTGACGAACGCCAGTTTTGTGGCAGCAGCCCGGTTTTCGGTGATCAATAGGGTCATGATTATTTTCTTCCCTTTTTCGGCGGTATGTTCGAAATTGATTTGCAGAGAGTAGATCTCTCCAGCCCAGCCGGCTTGCAGGTTGGCGGGATTTCATCTGGAGATTTCTTGGATTTTTCATGCAGACGCCGCCAACGGCATGTTCTGAACCGGCGGCATGCCGTATCATGGCGGCGGAAGGAACCAATCGTCCCATATCCCAAGAACGGTGCGGCAGGTAACATGATTTACAGGTTTGCCGATTGTGAATTGGACATAGGTGTCCACGAATTGCGGCATGGCGGCAACGTTCGCGCGGTCGAACCGCAGGTGTTCGATCTGCTGCATTATCTGGTCGAAAACCGCAATCGCCTGGTCACCCGTGACGAGCTGTTCGAAAGCATTTGGCAGGGCCGCTTTGTCTCGGACGCGACCCTTTCCAGCCGTATCAAGGCCGCCCGCCGCGCCGTTGGCGATACCGGAAAGGCGCAAGCCATCATTCAAACCGTGCCCCGGCGCGGCTTTCGGTTTGTCGCCGACGTGGACGGCGCAATGATAGCCCCGTCGGATGCCGCCTCCGATACCGCCTCCGATACCGCCCCTGATGCCGCCCCCGATACCGCCCCGATACCGGCCCCGGGGATGTTGCGCCCACGGCTGTTGCACCCTTGGCGCCGCCCGACCGGCCCTCAATCGCCGTGTTGCCGTTTGCCTCCCTCTCGGATGACGCGGAGCAGCAATATTTCGCGGACGGCATGGCGGAAGACATCATTGCCGGCCTTTCGAAATTTGGTTCCCTGCTGGTTATCGCCCGCAATTCGACCTTCTCGTATCAGGGACAGGCCATCGATATCCGTACTGTCGCCCGGGAATTGGGGGTCCGTTACGTCCTGGAAGGCAGTATCCGGCGCAGTGGCCCGCGCATCCGTGTTTCGGTTCAACTTATTGACGCGGAGACCGGCAGCCACATTTGGGCCGAGCATTATGACCGCTCGCTGGATGATATTTTCGCGGTGCAGGACGAAGTGACGGCGGCAATTGTCGGCGCCATTGCGCCCGAGATCGCTCAGGCGGAGGTTGATCGGGCAAAGCGAATTCCGCCTGAAAGTTTGGACTCGTGGGGCCTTATCCAAAAAGGAGTCGCCATCTATGCCTCCGGCGATATGGCCGATCTGGAAGCGGCGGTTGGCTTTTTTCTGGCGGCCAAAAAAGCCGACCCCAATTTTGCCGAAGCGACGGCGATGGCGGCGCATGGGCTGTTGCGCGTCGCTTTTCATTTCCCAACTGAAAACAACACCACAAAAATTGCGGATGGGGCCGGGCTTATTCAAACGGCGCTGCGGCAGGACCCGGGCAACCTGACCTGCCTTTTGGCCCAGGGCTGGTTGCATATTCATCGCAATGAACTTGATTTTGCCGTCGTGAGTTGCCGTGAAGCTGTCGAGCGGAATCCCAATTGGGCCCAAGCCTATCATCAGTTTGGCTTTTTTCTTGCCCTGGCCCGCCGTTACGAGGAAAGTTTTGCGGCACTGGATATCGCCGACCGCCTCAGTCCGCGAGATCCGCGGCTGTCCGGACGGCAGACAATACGGGCCGGATGTTATTTCTCCCTGGGACAGTTCGCGGAGAGCGCGGAATGGGCGCGGCGCGCATCGCGCAGTCAAAATCCCCGCTTTTGGGTGGACGCCATGCTTGTCGCCGCCCTGCATCGGCTTGACGATACAGCCGGCGTCGCGGCGGCGAAACGAACATTGTTCGAACGCAAGCCAGATTTTCCCCTGGCCGATCTGCAAACACATCCTCCTGAAATGATGGATGCTCTGCGGGAAGTGGGTCTGCCGGAGTGATTGGATCCTTCAAAATGTCTCCATGTTCTGGTCTGCGTCAATTGTTGCCGATATAGTTGGTTGTCTTCAACCCAACCGGGAGGCTCCGCTGTGAACGACGCCATCGATACATCATCTCTGCCCAATGAAACCGCCCTAAAGAATGCCGGTGCGGAGCATTTGTTTATCCATGCTTCCGCCTACCGCGCCCTGGAACATGACGAGGGCAAGCGCATTCTGGTGGAAGGCCACGGCGCCATGGTCACGGATATCGAGGGCAAGGAATATATCGACGGCCTGGCCGGCCTGTGGCTGGTCAACGCCGGCCACGGGCGCACGGAGATCGCCGAGGCCTATGCCCGCCAGGCCGGCAAGCTGGCCTATGCTTCCTCCACCCAGGCCACCACCATTCCGGCTATTGAGCTGGCAACGCGGCTGGCGGAGATCACGCCCGGCGACCAGGCCACGGCGTTCTTTTGTTCGGGCGGCTCCGAGGCGGTGGAAAGCGCCATCAAAATCGCCCGGCAATATCACTATTTCAATGGCGAGCCGAAACGCTCCAAGATCATCGGCCGGCGCGGCAGCTACCACGGCGCCACCTACGGCGCCATGAGCGTCAGCGGCACCCGGCCCATGTCAGAACCCTATCACAGCCCCTTCATGCATGGGGTGCTGCATGCATCCCCGCCCTATTGCTACCGCTGTGATTTTCGCCAGACCTATCCGAGCTGCGATCTGCTCTGCGCCGATCAGATCGAACAGATCGTCAACTACGAAAACCCGCAAACCATCGCCGCCGTGATCGCCGAGCCGATCTCGGCCTCGGGCGGCATCGTCATTCCTCCCGACGGCTATTGGCAGCGCCTGCGGGAAATTTGCGACCGCCACGGCATCCTGCTGATCACCGACGAGGTGATCAACGGCTTTGGCCGCACGGGCCGCATGTTCGCCTCCGATCATTGGGACTTGGTGGGCGATATCATGACCATCGCCAAGGGCCTGGCCAGCGGCTATGCCCCCATCGGCGCGGTGATGTGCCGCCCGCATGTGGTGGCGGCGTTCGAGGGCGAGAACAAGCTTTCCCACCTGCTCACCTACGGCGGCCACGCGGCCGCCTGCGCCGCCGCCCTGGCCAACCTGGATATTTTCGAGCGGGAGGGCCTGGTGGCCAATTCCGAAGCCATGGGCACCCGCCTGCGCCAGGGCCTTGAAAGCCTGTCCGGCCAGCACCCAACCGTGGGTGATGTTCGCGGCCTGGGCCTGTTGGCGGGTCTGGAACTGGTCAAGGACCGGGAGACAAAGGAAAAGTTCAAGGACGACGGCGAGGAGCTGAAAACCTTCGGCGACGGCCTGGCCCAGCGCGGCCTGCTGACCCGCGTCGCCTCCACCCTGCCCCTGTCGCCACCGCTGTGCATCACGGCGGAACAGGTGGACCGCATAATCGCCATCATCGACGACAGCCTAACCGAAATGGAAACCGCCCACGGTTTGGGCTAATCAGAGAGATCAAAATGGGTAAATTGGACGGCAAGGTCGCCATTGTAACTGGCGCCAGCCGGGGGATTGGGCAGACCATCGCCGAGTTGTTCGCGGCCGAGGGCGCCAGCGTGGCCTGCGCGGCGCGGACCTTGAACGAGGGCGACCATAATCTGGAAGGCTCCCTCGCGCGAACCGTGGCGGCGATACAGGAAGCCGGCGGGCGGGCGGCGGCGTTTTGCGCCGATGTCTCGTCCGAGAGCGATTGCCAGGCCCTGGTGGAGGGCGCGCGGGCGGCCTTTGGGCCGGTGGATATTCTGGTCAATAACGCCGCGCTCAGCTATTTTCTGCCCATCAGCGAATTCGCCACCAACCGCTGGATGCGGGCTTTTGCGGTTAATGTGCACGGCCCCTTCATGCTGTCGAAAATGGTGTTGGGAGATATGATGGCCGATGAGGGCGGTGCCGGCCGGGGCGGCGCCATTGTCAATATCGGTTCCGGCGCCGCCATCGGGCCGGGCCGGGGACCGTACGAAGGCAAGACGCGAGGGGCCCGTGGCGGCACCATGTACGGCGCCACCAAGGCGGCCCTGGAACGCTTTACCCAAGGCTTGGCCGAAGAAGTTGCCCCTTTGGGCAATATCGCCATCAGCTGTGTGTCGCCCTCCAAGGTGGTGCCGACGCCGGGCACGGTCTATCACCAACTGGTGGACGGCCTGGACGACCCCCGTGGCGAGCCACCCGAATTGATGGCGCAGGCCAGTTTGCTGTTGGCCTCCGAAGGGGCCGGCAAAGTCAACGGCCGGGTCACATACAGCCAGCAGATCCTGGGCGAATTCGGCTGGATCGAGAACCCCGTGGGCCGGGGCATCGATACGGCCGGGTCGGGTTATTCACAGGTCTAGAGCGGTTTTCATGAATACTGGTTCATTTGACCAGCCTCTCGGCCCCCGTGGGTAGGCGCGGTTAGCCGGTCGATGTGGTGCATCGTCCAAGGACCGTAACGCAGCCACGGTGGCCGATAGGCTGGCCTTCGGTGGTGACCCTAAGCCATTCGGATGCGTTGCGCCGCTTGCCCGATGAACCACATCGCGCGGCACGACGCGCCTACCCGAATGGCTTATGGACGCCATCAAATGAACCAGTATTCATGAAAACCGCTCTAGCCCGCTGCTCCGGCGATGATGTAGAGGCCGAGCGCCAACAGGACGGAATAGAACAGGCGGCGGAACAATTGTTCCGATAATCTTTGCCGGATGCGCTGGCCGATCACCATGCCCGCCAAGGCCGGCGCAAGGGCGAGGGACGATAACAGCGCCTGATCCGGGCTGATCAGGTCATTGCCATGCAACGCAACGGCCAAAGCCAAGGTTGATAGGGTGAATGATATACCCATGGCTTGCACCAACTGATCCCTGGCCAGGCCGATAGCCTGCAGGAACATCACCCCCGGCACCACGAAGGAACCGGTCATGCCGGTCAGGACACCGTTGGCGGCGCCGAAAACAGGACCCAGCCACCGCTCGCGGCCGGATGGCAGGGTCAGGCGCCGGCCGGCCAGACTGACGGCGCCATAAATGACCAGCAACAGGCCCAGCAAAGCCGACAGATAGGACGGACCAATCCGGCCGAGAACATCGGCGCCGATCCAAACCGCGGCGAAAGCCGGCAACAGGAACGGCCATAACCGGCGCAACAAGGCCAGCGCATTGCCGCCGACGGCAGCCTGCCATAGATTGGTTGCAAACGAGGGCACCAACAACAGTGCCATGGCGCTGGGCATATCGATAACCACGGTCAGGATTGCCAGACTGATCGTGGGCAGGCCCAAACCAACCACTCCCTTGACCATGCCGGCCAGCAAGAATGTGGCCATCACGGCGGCCGGTATCATGCTGTCGAACATAGCGGCCATGCTTCACGGTCGACTGTCGGTGACGCCGCCGCCACAGAGATGCGGCCGTGGCGATGCCGCGCTGGAAGGACTTTGGGCAAACAGCAGAGTGATAGAGGTTGGCGGGAGATTATACCCGCTCCATTCCAGCCGCATCGACGCGGCGGGCGAAGCAGCCGATCAGGTCGGCGAGCACCGGGGACAGGGCGGCGGGCGTCTCGTGGCCCATGCCGGCGATGGCGTGGAAATCGGCGCCGGGGATATTGTCGGCGGTGTCCTGGCCGCCGGCAATGTTCAACAGTGGATCGTCAATGCCGTGGATCACCTGACTGGGCACGGTAATGGTCCGCAGCAAAGGCACCCGGTTGCCGGATTTGATGATCGCGGCCCGCTGGCGGATCCGGCCGTCGGGGCAGTGGCAACGGTCATGGGCCCGCTCCGCCATAGCCCGCCGGTCGGCCTCGGACGTGGGGTACTTCGGCGATGCCAAGATCCGGGAGGTGGCGATATTAGCCTCAATGGCGCCCTCCCGCGTGCTCTCGTCGGCACCGGCCCGCATCAGCGCCGCCATCGCCGACGGCGTGCCCGGCGGGGTCTCGGGATTGCCGCTTTGCGCCATGATCGAGGCCATGGAGCGCAGACGGCCGCCATGGTTGGCGGCCATGACCTGCACGATGGCGCCGCCCATGGAGATGCCGGCCACATGCGCCGTCCCGATCGCCAAGGCATCCATCAGGCCGATAACATCGGCGGCCATGTCCTCGATGGTGTAGGCAACCGTAATCTCCCCGCCCGCCTTGGCCTTGGCCAGCAGCGCCTTGATGTCGGGCGCGCCCGCATCGTCGAACTTGGTGGACAGGCCCACATCGCGATTGTCAAAAATCACCACGTAAAAACCCATGCCCGCCAACAGCTGCAACAAATTCTCTGGCCAGTTGATCAATTGCGTGCCCAGGCCGCGCACCAGGATCAGGGCGGGGTCCGTGGGCCGGCCCTGGGTATCATATTCGATGGTGATGCCGTTGGCCTGGATCGCGGTCATGCTTTCGCCTTCATTGCTTTACAATTCCGAGGCGGAACATAGAGCGGACGTGAATGAGGTGCAAACCGGCACGTTGTGGCTGACCGTTGTGGCTGACCGTTGTACCGGACCGACGATGCTGATATAGGGCGGGTTCGTCTTACCGAGGGAGTTTCCGTAACACCAATGCTGCGTGCCCTGTACGATTGGACCATGGTCCTGGCCGGCCACCGCCACGCCAATTGGGCCCTGGCCGCCGTGTCCTTTATTGAAAGTTCCGTCTTTCCCATTCCCCCCGACGTGATGCTGATCCCCATGGTTTTGGCAAAACGGCACAAGGCGCTGTTGATCGCGGTGATCTGCACCGTTGCCTCGGTGCTGGGCGGGCTGGCGGGCTATGCCATCGGGCTGTTTCTGTTCGACAGCATCGGCCAGCCGATCCTGGACTTTTATGGCTATGGCGAAAAATTCGCCTCGTTTCAGAGCCGGTATAATGAATGGGGCGTCTGGATCGTGCTGATCGCCGGGCTGACGCCGTTTCCCTACAAAGTCATCACCATCGCCTCCGGCGTGACCGGGTTGAGCCTGCCGGTGTTTCTGGTCGCCTCCATCGTGGCGCGGGGCTGCCGGTTCGCCATCGTGACGGCCCTGTTGTGGAAATTCGGCGATCCGATCCGTGCTTTCATCGAACGCTACTTGGGCCTGCTGTTCATCCTGTTCATGGTGCTGTTGATCGGCGGCTTTGCCGTCGTCAAACTGGTTCTGTAGGGCGGTGATGGGGGGGCTGGTGCAACCACGAGGGGCGCTGGCCTTGGCGGCACTGGCCTCCGCGACGGCATTGGCCGCCGCCTTCATCGGCCAGTATGGCCTCGAATTGCAGCCCTGTGTCCTGTGCGTCTACCAGCGCTGGCCCTATGTCATCGTCATTGCGCTTAGTGTTATCGCGCTTGGCCTCCATGGACGGAAGCTTGGACGCAAGCTGGCGGCAGGCGCGTTGCTGGTGTCGGCGCTGACATTGGTTACCGGCACGGGCATTGCGGCCTATCATGTGGGGGTGGAACAGCATTGGTGGGCGGGCAGCGCGGGCTGTGTCGGCCAGGGCGGCACGGCCCAGACCCTGGAGGCCTTGCGGGCCCAGATCATGGCGACGCCCGTGACCCGCTGCGATGAGGTGGCATTTTCATTGTTTGGCGTTTCCATGGCGGGCTACAACGTCCTATTCTCTTTCGGACTGGCTCTATACACAGGATTTGCGGGCCGGCGCGCAGTGAGGGTAAGATCAACGCCATGAGCATCGAATTTCCCATGCCCAACCGGCCCCGGCCGGCGACCTTGCCGGGTGATCGCACCCTGGCGGGCAATGGGGCGGGTAATGGGGGCCCCGACATCGGCGCCATGATACGGGTGGATCAGGCCGGTGAACTGGGTGCCAAGGGAATTTATGCCGGGCAGATGGCGGTTCTGAAGGATCAGCCCTGTGCGCCGCTGTTGGCGGAGATGGCGGCGCAGGAAGCCGCCCATTTGGCCAAGTTCGATGCCCTGGTGGTGGAGCGCGGGGTACGCCCCTCGATCCTGTCGCCGTTGTGGCGGGCGGCGGGATATGGCATTGGTGTTGGCAGCGCCCTGCTGGGAGCGCGCGCCGCCATGGCCGTCACGGTGGCGGTGGAAGAGGTGATCGAGCAGCATTATCAAGAACAGCTCGACGCCCTGGATGAGCTTGACGCGTGCGAAAATGAAGCTGACTTGCGCGCCAGTATCGCCGAATTCCGCGCCGACGAGCTGGCGCATCGCGATACCGCGCAAAAGGAAATGGCTTTGGAAAATGGCATTAAAGAGGCGCCTGCTTACCAAATATTAAGCCGCAGCGTTAAAGCTGGCACCAGGCTGGCCATAGGGCTGGCCAAGAGGTTCTGAGTCGGAGGAATAGTAAGATCATGGCCGGACCAATCCGCATTGATGTCGTCGGTGTCGTCCGTCGCGTCCTATCCGCGCGCCCGCCCCGAATGATCGCCCCCATGTTCATACTGGGCTTGGTCCTGACCTTCGCCCTGTTGCTCTTCGCGCCGTCGTCCCCGACCGCCAAATCGACCCATGAGCTGATCGAGGGTCTGGCCGCTGAACAGGGCGTTGCCTTGAATGACGAAGAAGTGGCCGTATTGCGCCGTGCCGTGCCCATCGTCGGCCGCCGCTACCTGCGCCAATTGGATCTGACGCCGCTGTTGAAGGAAACCATGGCGGGGCTGCGGGAATATGACACCGCAATGGCCGATGCGCGCAAACAGGCGGCGGCGAAAAATGACGGGGGGGCGGTCAGGCCGGTCGGCACTTATCGCCGGGTGGCCCTGGCCCTGAACAAGGGGCTGAACGTTCTGGACGCCCACAGCGCCTATCTGGACCCCGAAAGCTATAGCGAACTGCGCATCCGCATCAGCGGCAAGTTCGCCGGCCTGGGCCTGGAAGTGACCATGGAGGAGGGCCTGGTCAAGGTCATCGCCCCCATTGACGACACCCCGGCGCAACGGGCCGGGATGCGGGCCGGGGACAAGATCAGCCATGTGGACGGCACGCCGATCAAGGGCATGACCCTGCGCGAGGCGGTCAGCCGCATGCGCGGCCTGGTCGGCACCACCATTCGCTTGACCGTGGTCCGCCCGAAGGTTGATGACCCGTTCGAGGTGCTGATCGTGCGCGACACCATCCGCGTGCCGGCGGTGCGCCACACGGTGGAAAAGGATTACGGCTATATCCGCATCTCCGGCTTCTCCCAACGCACCGAGGCGGGTTTGCGCAAGGCCATGGGCCGGATCGAGGCGGCCTTGGGTGGCAACAGTCTGGGCCTGGTGCTGGACCTGCGCAACAATCCCGGCGGGCTGCTGCGTCAGGCGATCCGGGTATCCGACGTCTTCCTGGACCGGGGCACCATTGTTTCCGTGCGCGGCCGCCTGGAAGAGGACAACGAAGTGTTCCGCGCCCGCAACGGCGATCTGGCGGTCGGGCGAAATATCGTGGTGTTGGTAAACGAAGGTACCGCCTCGGCCGCCGAGATCGTGGCCGGCGCCTTGAAAGAGAACGACCGGGCCATCATCGTCGGCAACCGTTCCTTCGGCAAGGGTTCCGTGCAGACGATCTTTTCCATGGGCGACAGCGGCGCCCTGCGTCTGACCACGGCGCTGTACTACACGCCCTCGGGCCGGACCATACAGGCCTGGGGCATTCTGCCGCATCTGTTGATCGAACATGACCGCCAGGAGACCGGCCGGCGGGAGGAACAATTGCAAGGTGCCCTCAGCCGGGGCAAGGGCATGCCCCCCGCCGTCGGCCCCCGCGCCGCCATTACCGGCGAGCGCTGCAACGAGTTATTGGAGGAGAAGATCGAGGATCAGGCCCGGGCCTGCGCCGTGGCCCTGCTGCGCGTCGGCGGCCTGGACCGGCTCATCCACCTGGCCGCCAGCCTGGCGGACGATGGGGGCACGGCGACGCAGAAGCAATAAACTGCTTCGCCAGTGTCCTGGAATAGAAATACGTCATGTTTAGGATCGTTTCTCAGGGCCTCCGGATGGCGTCGGCACCCCTTGACGATGTCCCGCATCGCCGGCGGACCACCCTCCTAGCCGAGGGGATTGTATGACCGTCCTAAGCACGACGTATTTCTAATCCAGGACACTAGACAATTTGCCGCGCCAAAAGGCCTTGGCGAGGGGGTCTGGTTGGTGTAAATCCTAGGGACTGTTGCGGAGAGGATTAGTTATGCATGAATTGTTTTTGTTGATCGCGATGATGGTGGCCGTGTTCATCCTCATGGGCGGTATGATGGTCCTGTTCGGCAGCTATTTCAAACAGCGCGAAAAAATCGACCGCGAAGCCGGCCGTTAGGCCGCGCCAGCCGCCCCGCCCCCAACTGACCCGACCCCGACTGACCCGACCGTGGGCGACGATACAACAGCATTTCCAGACGCCTTTCTAGACGCCTTTCTAGACGCAACGGCCCAGGCCGAACTCGTCCGCAAGGGCGAGGTGAGCGCGTCTGAATTGGTCGCGGCCACCCTTGCTCGTATCGAGCGTCTGAACCCTGAACTCAACGCAGTCATCGTCCCCATGGATGAATTGTCCCGTGCCGCGGGGGAGGCGCCGGTTAATCCGGACGCGCCGTTCCCCGGCGTACCATTTCTGTTGAAGGATCTGGTGGCCGAATATGCCGGCGTCCCCATCGCCGAGGGCAGCCGCTTTCTGCAAGGCCGCTGTATCTCGGCCGCGGACAGCGAGCTGGTCAGACGCCTGAAAGCCGCCGGGTTGATTATCGCGGGCAAGACCAATACGCCCGAATTCGGCCTGTTGCCGACGACGGAGCCGGCCCTGTACGGCCCCACCCGCAACCCCTGGGATACCACCCGCACGCCGGGCGGCTCTTCCGGTGGCTCGGCGGCGGCGGTGGCGGCGGGCATTGTGGCCATGGCGCACGCCAATGACGGCGGCGGCTCAATCCGCATTCCGGCCTCTTGCTGCGGGCTGTTTGGCTTGAAGCCGACCCGGGGCCGCAATCCCCTGGGCCCGGATTTTGGCGATATGGGCAGCGGCGTGGTGGTGGAACATGCGGTGACCCGCAGCGTGCGCGACAGCGCCGCCCTGCTGGATGCCACATCCGGCCGGGATGCGGGCGATCCCTACTGGGCCCCGCCGCGGGAGCGGCCGTATCTCGACGAGGTGGGCCGCGATCCCGTCGCCCTGCGCATCGCCGTGTCCACGGCCGCCCTGACCGGGGCAGAGGTCCATCCCGAATGCCGGGCCGCCGTGGAACGGACGGCCAAGCTATGCGAAGAGCTGGGCCATCACGTGGACTGGGCCGCGCCGGTTTTTGACGAGGGGCGTTACCTGAAGGCCTTTGGCGCCATCTGGACCGCCTTTGCCGCCTGGGCCATTCGGGATTGGGCCGAAAAATATGACCTAACGCCCAGCGAAGAGCAGTTCGAGCCCAATACCTGGCAAATGTATCTCAGCGGCGAGCGGCGATCATCAGGTGCCTATCTTCGCGCCGTTCAGGATCTCCAGCGCACCGCGCGGCAGGTGGCCGCGTTCTTCAAAAGCTACGACCTGACCCTAACGCCCACCTTGGCCCAGCCGCCGGTTCCCTTGGGCTATTTCCATTGGGACGCGGGCGCGCGGGACGAATTCCTCTCCCACTTAGGGGAATATTCCGGCTTCACCTCCCTTGCCAACAGCACCGGCCAGCCGGCCATGTCCGTGCCCCTGCACTGGACCGCCGACAACCTGCCCGTCGGCGTGCATTTCATGGCCGCCTTTGGCGGTGAAGGCACATTGTTCCGGCTGGCGGCGCAACTGGAGCAAGCCCGCCCCTGGGCCCAGCGCCGGCCCCCCGTCTCGGCGTGAGTGAAGCCGGGGCACGCGACGGCCCTATACATAGCGTAATTCCGTTGGC
>JAYGEA010000099.1:0-27576 GCA_046582635.1 Alphaproteobacteria bacterium | reverse complement strand
CCGCGGGCCGTGGCGCGGGCCCGCGCCACGGCCAGAGCGGCCGAAGACATATCCAGATAAGTGACCGAGCCCGTGCCGCGATCGGCCAACTGCTGGGCCAGCATGATGGCGCCGTCGCCGGTGCCGCCCCCCGCCACCAGGGCGCGCAGATCACCGGCCCGGCCGCCGCGCAGAATGAAATGCTCGATCTCGAGAATATGGCTGGGCGAGCCGGTGATCAGACGATGCGCCTCGTCCGCCGGATCACGGGACGGATAGGGATAGGCCTCGTACTGTTCTCGGACGTTTCTATCGGCCTCGTCCATACTATGCCCTAGTCCACCGTTATGACGGCCTTGCCCACCACCTTGCGTTCGACCAGCACGTTCAGGGCCGCCGGCACTTCCGCCAGGGGGAAGCGGTGGGAAATATTGGGCCGCAATTTTCCCGCGCGCAGCCATTCGAACATGATGTCCATGTTCTTGCGGTGCAGGTCGGGATTGCGTTCCGTCCAGGCCCCCCAGAAGACGCCGACGATGGAGCAGTTTTTCAACAATGCCAGGTTCGCCGGGGCTTGCGGAATGCGGCCCGAGGCGAAGCCGATCACCAACAGCCGGCCATCCCAATTGATACAGCGCAGGCTTTCATCGAACACATCGCCGCCGACGGGATCATAGATCACGTCCGCCCCGGCACTGCCGCAAATCTCCTTCACCCGGTCCTTGAACGGACCCTTGTTGTAGTTGATGACGTGATCGGCGCCATGTTCCGTGACGACAGCCAGCTTCTCGTCGCTGCTGCCCGTGCCGATCACGCGGGCGCCCATGGCCTTGCCGATTTCCACGGCCGAGATGCCGACGCCGCCCGCCGCGCCATGGACCAAAAGCCATTCGCCCGGCACCAACTTACCCATCTGCAAAAGCGCATAGGCGGAGGTGCCGTAGGTGAGCACAAAGGCGGAGCCCAGCTCGTAACTGATATCTTCGGGCAGATGCAGGCATTTGATGGCGCGGGCATTGACTTCCTCGGCGAAGGCGCCATGGCCGGTCAGGGCGATGACCCGGTCGCCGGGCTTGAATTCGGTCACGCCGGGACCCACCGCCAGCACATCGCCGGCGCATTCGGAACCTGGGGGGAAAGGGTGGTCGGGCTTGAACTGATATTTGCCCTCGGTAATCAGGATGTCGGGAAAATTGACCCCGGCGCAGCGCACCCGGATCCTCACCTCGCCTTCGCCGGGGGTGGGCAGTTCGAAATCCTCCAGCACCAGGCTTTCAATGGGTCCCGGTTCCTTGCACAACATCGCTTTCATCTCTGACGTCCCTTGCTTTTCTTGTTCCAAATCACTTGCATCGCCATTAGCACAAAGCGTGGGCATTTGTCGCCCATAGGCGTTAGTCTTGGCGTGAATCATTTGCCAGAATCACTTTTTGGAATGGATATGCGCGGCTATTTCGGCATCGGCGTGGAACGGTTGAGCAAGCCCATGAACGCGGGCAACCTGTTCCGCTCGGCCCAGGCCTTCGGAGCCGGATTTTTGTTCACGGTGGCGGGCAACTATGCCCAGCGCAAGGCCTACTCGGATACCTCGCAATCCACGCATCAGCTGCCGTTTTACGAATTCGAGGACGCGACCCGCATGATGCTGCCCGACCGCTGTCAACTGGTGGGCATCGAATTGATCGAGGGCGCGGTGGATCTGCCCAGCTTCCGGCACCCGCTCCAGGCGGCTTATGTTCTGGGGCCCGAACGGGGCAGCCTGACGCCGGACATGCTGCAGCGCTGCGATCATGTGATCAAAATCCCCACCGCATTTTGCATCAATGTCGCCACGGCGGGCGCTATCGTTATGTATGACCGCATCGTCAGTCTGGGCCGCTTTGGCCAGCGGGCCACGTTCAGCCGCAATCCGGGCGAGCCGCCCAAGCCGCATGTGCGAGGGGCGCAAAAATTCCGCACCAAGGCCCCTAACTAATTCCCAACCAATGCCGCACAATATTGCGCACAGAATTCGTGCAAACCGAATTGCGCTTTGGGCCGCAATAGCCTAGAAAACGCTCCGAACCGTGCTTATGTTGTGCTCATGAAAAAATCTTTCCTCATATTGACCGCCGTGGCAGTGATTTTCGCCGCCACAAACGCGGCCCATGCCGCCAAGCCGAAGGATCTGTTGAAAAACCCCGGGCTCTGGGGCGCCTTCAAACTAAAGGAAGGCAAGGGTCTGGCCTGTTATTTGGCCGGCCAGCCCAAGAACAGCAAGCCCGCCGGTGTCAAGCGCGGGCCGATCTGGCTGTTGGTCACCCACCGGCCCCATAAGAAGGTTAAGGGTGAAATCGGAATCTACGTGGGCTATCCCCTGAAACCCAGCAGTCAGGTGACCGTTGAGGTGGACGGCGAAAAATTCAAACTCTACACCGTGGACGACACCGCCTGGGTGGAGGACGGCAAAGTGGAGGCCAAGCTGGTCGCGGCCATGCGCAAGGGCCGCAAGATGACCGTTCGCGGCACCTCGGCGCGGGGTACCAAGACCACGGACAGCTATTCACTGAAGGGCTTCACCCGGGCCCATAAGGCGATCAACCGGGCCTGCAAGGTAAAATGACCGATACCTCAACAACAGCTCCAACGGCCCCCCCGGCGAGCGGCGGGACGCCTGCCCCCAGCCTGGTCGGCCTGAGCCGTCCCGAACTTCGGGACGCCGTGGCCGGACTGGGTGTGCCCGAGCGGCAGCAGAATATGCGGGTCCGCCAGCTTTGGAAGTGGATGTATAACCGGGGCGCCAGCGGCTTCGAGGATATGAGCGATCTGGGCAAGGACCTGCGCGGGCGCCTGATCGAAGGCCATTCCGTTGCCCGCCCCACCATCGTGACCATGCAGCAATCCACCGACGGCACAATCAAATGGCTGCTGCGTCTGGCGGACGGCAACGAGATCGAGATGGTCTACATCCCCGATGACGATCACGGCGCGCTGTGCATGTCATCCCAGGTGGGCTGCACCCTGAACTGCCGCTTTTGCCATACCGGCACCATGCCCTTGGTGCGAAACCTCACCGCCGGGGAAATTCTGGGCCAGTTCATGCTGGCCCGCGACTGCCTGGACGATTGGCGCAATGACATCCCGCGCAACGACCAAGGTAGTGGCGGCCCGCGCAATGACCAGGGCGGCGGCCCGCGCAAGGTTTCGACCATCGTCATGATGGGCATGGGAGAGCCGTTGTTGAACTATGACAACGTCGCCCAGTCCCTGAACATTGTCATGGACGGCGACGGCATCGCCCTCTCGCGGCGGTCCATCACCTTGTCGACGGCGGGTCTGGTGCCGGCCATGGAACGGTGCGGCCGCGATCTGCGGGTCAATCTGGCGGTCTCCCTGCATGCGGTCCGCGACGAGGTGCGCGATGTACTGGTGCCCTTGAACCGCCGCTACCCCATCGCCGAACTGATGCAGGCCTGCCGCGACTACCCCTCGGCCAACAACGCCCGGCGCATTACCTTCGAGTACGTCATGCTGCAAGAGGTCAACGACAGCCTGGAAGATGCCCGCGAACTGGTCCGCCTGTTGCGCGGTCTGCCAGCCAAGATCAATTTGATACCGTTCAATCCCTGGCCCGGCGCGCCGTACGAATGCAGCTCCAACAACCGCATTCACCGCTTTGCCCGAATTTTGAACGACGCGGGCTATTCCGCGCCCATTCGCACCCCAAGGGGCCGGGACATCATGGCCGCCTGTGGTCAATTAAAATCCGAAAGCGAGAAGATCCGCGCCGCATCCCGATAGCGGTTATCGGACTGCTAGGGCTTTTCAAGCTCAATCCAAGCGGGCGGCTTGGAGATTCGATGAAAATCGAATATGCCCTAAAGGCGGATTCCGGCTTTCTGGAAAGTCCGGACAATCCGGTTGCGGCGGTTTTGCCGGGCCAGATCCAACGCGGTGCGGCCGGTGAAATCGGTCAGGGCCGGTTCGGCACCCGCCGCCAGCAGGGCTTCCACCGCGAACTGGCTGCCCGCGCCAGCGGCGCGCATCAGCGCGGTTTCACCTTGCTTGTTGGCGTGATTGATGGCCGCGCCGGCATCCAGCAAGGCGCGGATGATATCATCATGGTCGTTCACGGCGCCGTGTATCAGGGCGGAATTACCCTCATCGTCAACTAAATCGACGATGGCGCCATGGGCCAGCAACAATTCCACCACGTCGCCCGCCCCAATGCGGGCGGAGACGATCAGGGCGGTCGAGCCGCCGCCGCCGCGTACATTGGCGGAGGATCCGGCCATCAGGGCCTTTTGCACGCCGTCATGGTTGCCCCGTTCGGCGGCATCAAACAGCGGATCGGCGCGCAGGGGTTTGGCGCCCGCGAGGCCCGGAAACACCGCCACGGCCAAGGCCAGACAAAGGGCTGTAAAAATATATTTTATTGCTGGCAAAGTCTTTCCTTCAATCCTGAACCTGGACACAAGGCGATTGTGCTAGAATTTTGCCATGTTGGGAAAAAGAAAATTACTGGTAGCGGCTTTTGTTTGCGGATGGGCCGTGCTGTCCCCGACGCCGGGCATCGGCGACGATGGTTTTGTCGCCGGCGTCACGGATCTGCCGCTGATGCCGGGTTTGCGGGAAATCCCCGAAGCGACTTTGATTTTCGACAAACCCGATGGCCGCCTGGTCAGGGCAACCGCCGAGGGCGCGGGGGAGGTCGCCGCGCTTTGGCAATTCTACGAGGCGACGTTGCCGCAATTGGGTTGGCGGCGGCGGGGCCGCGGTGAATTCTACCGGGATGGCGAAATCCTGCGCATCCATGTGGAAAAAAATGACTCCAAACTGACCGTACGTTTTGCTATTGCGCCTGGAAGCGGGTAGGAGGGCAGCCTTCAAACACAGCCTTCAAATTAAGTGAGGAGATCGGCTCATGGCATATGACAATATCCTGGTGGAGACCAAGGGCGGCGTGGGCATTATCACCCTGGACCGGCCGGAAGCGCTGAACGCCTTGAATTCGGCCCTCGTGGGGGATGTGGGGCAGGCGCTTGACGCTTTCGAAGCGGATGCGGCGATCGGCTGTATTATCCTGACCGGCAGTGCCAAGGCCTTCGCCGCCGGGGCCGATATTACGGAAATGGCGCCGAAATCCTATATGGACGTCTACCGGGAGGATTTCATCACCGCCAATTGGGAACGGGTCGCCAAATGCCGCAAGCCGATCATCGCCGCCGTGGCGGGGTTCGCCCTGGGCGGCGGTTGCGAGATGGCCATGATGTGCGATTTCATTATCGCCGCCAACAACGCCAAGTTCGGCCAGCCGGAGATTAACCTCGGCATCATTCCCGGCGCCGGCGGCACCCAGCGTCTGACCCGCTTCATCGGCAAGTCAAAGGCCATGGAAATGGTCCTGACCGGCCACATGATGACGGCGGAAGAGGCGGAGCGGGCCGGTCTGGTCAGCCGCGTAGTGGCCCTGGACGATCTGCTGGACGAAACCGTCGCGGTGGCGGAGAAAATCTGCAAACTGTCCCAACCCATGGTGATGATCGCCAAGGAATGCGTCAACCGCGCCTACGAAACCACCCTGGCTGAGGGCATCCGATTCGAGCGGCGAATGTTCCATTCCACCTTTTCCACCGGGGACAAGGCGGAAGGCATGGCGGCCTTCATGGAGAAGCGCACGGCGCGGTTCAAGCATCGTTAGGTCATCGTTGCGCGTTCTAATTTGCAGCCCGGGGATCGATTGACTATGACTTCCATCTACCCGGTTCAAAAGACCGGAAGTATTTGTAATGTGTTCACGTCGTGGGGAGGTCGAAAGGCGTCATGAAGCTGCTTTCGGGAAACAGTAACCGGCCCCTGTCGGAAGCCATCGCCGGCTATTTGGAAACCCCGCTGACCAGCGCCGATGTCCGGCGCTTTTCCGACATGGAAGTGTTCGTGGAAATTCACGAGAACGTCCGTGGCGAGGATGTCTTCATCATCCAGTCCACCTCTTCGCCGGCAAATGACAATCTGATGGAGCTGCTGGTCTGTATCGATGCCTTGCGCCGCGCCTCGGCCCGGCGCATCACCGCCGTTTTGCCTTATTTCGGCTATGCCCGCCAGGACCGCAAACCTGGCCCCCGGACGCCCATTTCCGCCAAGCTGGTAGCCAACCTGATCACCACCGCCGGTGCCGACCGGGTCCTGACCATGGATTTGCATGCCGGCCAGATCCAGGGCTTTTTCGACATCCCCACGGATAATCTGTTTGCCGGGCCGGTTTTCACGCGGGAAATCGCGGCCAGGTTTCCCGACGAAACCCTGGTCATGGTGTCGCCCGATACAGGCGGCGTGGTGCGCACGCGGGCCCTGGCCAAGAGGCTGGATGCGGACCTGGCGATCATCGACAAGCGGCGGGAGCGGGCCGGAATGTCGGAGGTGATGAATATCATCGGCGAAGTGGATGGCCGCACCTGCGTCATTGTCGATGACATCGTGGATACCGCCGGGACCCTGTGCAATGCGGCGGAAGCCTTGAAAGAGGCCGGTGCGACGCGGGTTTGCGCCTATATCACCCACGGGGTGCTGTCTGGCGGCGCCGTGGCGCGGGTCTCCGCATCGGCCCTGGAACATCTTTCCGTCACCGACTCCATTGCCCCCACCGAGGCCATGCAAGCGGCGCCCAAAATCCGCTCTATTCCCATCGCCTCCCTGCTGGGCGAAGCGATCCGCCGCATCAGCGAGGAAACCTCCGTTTCCTCGCTGTTTGAATAGCGCCGCGTTGCGTCGTCAAATTGTGCCGTCAAAGGGTTTGAGTTTTCCTCACATTGCGCGTATATGGGCGGCTTCCAATGGCAACGCTTGGTCCTAACCCCGGATCGTTAAGAGGCTGACGTCGGCACCCCTGGAGGCCGCAAGCCAAATCCGGTCGTTTGAGAGCGCCCGCCAACGCCGTCAATTATTCGGAGCGAATAGAGATGTCTGAGAACATTATTACCGTTGAACTACGTGACCGGGTCGGCAAGGGGGCCGCCCGGGCGGCAAGGCGCGCGGGGCTGATTCCCGGCGTCATCTATGGTGACAAAACGCCGCCCCAGCCGATTACGGTCGACCGCAAACAGATGGACAAGCTGCTGCAACAGCCGGGCCTCTTCAACACCCTGTACGAATTGCAGGCGGGCGACAAGAAACAACAGGTGCTGCCACGCGATGTGCAATTAGACGTGGTCACGGATGTGCCCCTGCATGTGGATTTCATGCGTCTTTCGGACACGACCGAAATCACCATCAACGTCCCCGTGGTCTTTCTGAACGAGGAAGAGTGCGAGGGCCTGAAGCAGGGCGGCGTGCTCAACATCGTGCGTCATCAGATCGAAGTGCGCTGCATGGCCGTCGCCATTCCGCCGTTGATCGAGGTTGATTTGGCGGGCGCGGAAATCGGCGATTCCATTCATATTTCCGCCGTGACCTTGCCCGATGGCGTGGCCCCCACCATCACCGACCGCGATTTCACCATCGTCACCGTCGCCGCACCGACCATCCATATCGAGACTGTCGCGGGCGAAGGCGAGGAAAGCGAAATGGTGGAAAGTGCCGAGAGCGAAGAAGCCACGGCGGAAGCCGGCGCGGAGGAGGGCGGCGAGGAATAACCCTCTCCCTCCGTCACCACTTCCGCCGCCAATTTTGGCCCTGCGAGCCTGGGAGCGAACGCCATGTTGTTATTGGTGGGGTTGGGCAATCCCGGAAACAAGTATGCCGACAACCGGCACAATATCGGCTTCATGGCGGTGGACGAAATTGTCCGCCGCCATGGCTTTGCCGTTGCGCGCAAACGCTTTCAAGGCCTGCTTTGCGAGGGCAAGCTGGCGGGACAAAAAGTCCTGGCGCTAAAGCCGCAAACTTTTATGAATGAATCCGGCCGCAGCGTTGGCGAGGCCGCCCGTTTCTACAAACTGCCTCCCGAACAAATCGTGGTCATTCATGACGAGCTGGATTTGGCGCCGGGCAAGTTGCGGGTCAAGCGCGGCGGCGGCCTGGCCGGGCATAACGGCCTGCGCAGCCTGGCGGCCCACATCGGCAAGGATTTCCGCCGCATCCGCATTGGCGTCGGCCATCCCGGCGACAAGGGCAAGGTGTTGAGCCATGTTCTGCGGGATTTCGCCAAGGCCGACGATGCCTGGCTGGACCCCCTGCTCGAAGCCATGGCCCAGGCCGCGCCGTTGTTGGTGCGCGATGACAACGACAGCGCCTTTGCCTCCAAGGTTGCCCTGATCCTCAAGCCGCCGACGCATAAACCGAAGCCCGAAGCCCCCGAGACCATGGCGGGGGAAGAAAGTCAGTCTTCGGAATAATACCAAAGGTCATTGATGGTGACCTTTGGTATAAGCCCCCATCAACCTGCGCCAGGTCCGCGTGACACTGAGCAGATTGCCGTAATCATCGGTCCAGACCCTGCGCCCCGGCCGCGCGGTCATTACGTTCCAGCGTCCGTCTTCGGCCAGTGGCGCCAAGCGACTGTCCCGCCGCGCCATGACGACCCATGAGGTCGCGAAATAATAATTGTCCTGATCGCCTGGGTCATGCTGGATCAGGGCCGCAAGCCCCGCGTCGCCGGCCAGATCGGCCAGAACGGGGGCCAGATCCAAGTGCCGGTTGGTAATGTGAAACAACAACAGGCCGCCCGGCGCCAGGTGGCGGAGGTAAACGGCAATGGCTTCGCGGGTGAGCAGATGCATGGGTATGGCATCGGATGAAAAAGCATCCATGATCAGTAAATCATATGCCGGGCCAGGGTCCCGGGCCAGGGCCAGGCGACCGTCGCCGATCACCATGCGGGCCTCGGGCGCGCAATCGGACAGGTAATGGAAATAGCGGCGGTCGCGAGCCAAGGAGACCACCAGCGGGTCGATTTCAAAGAAAGTCCAGGTCTGCCCCGGCCGGCGGTAACAGGCCGCGGTGCCAATGCCCAGGCCGATCCGCCCCCACCTGTGAAATTCCGCCGCCATAGGCCGCCATGGCCTGCCCTAGGGGACCTTTTTGGTGATAGTAGGCCAAGGGCTGCCGGCGGCGGGCGGGATCGGTAAATTGCACGCCGTAGCGGGTGGTGCCGTGCTTGAAAATATGTACGTGATCCTTGCCCCTGCCCGCCTCGATGACCCGATTAACGCCGAAAAAACTCCGCGCCACGGCAATTTCACCACCCCCCCGGTCATGCGCACCGGCCGCCAGAATGGCGGCGATAGCGGCGGCGAAGAGGACCGGCCGGCCCCGGCAGCCATAGCACAACAGGGCCACGGGGATCAGATAGGCCAGCAGCCAGACCAGTGGAAAGCTGTTAGGGTCAAATCCGGCCAGGCGGGGCAGCCCCAACATCGCGAGCAGCAGGATCAGCGGCAGCGAGCGAAACCAGGTCAAGCGCGAATGCTCCCGTGCCGGGCGCAACAGAGTGGCGGCGGCAATCGCCAAGGGGTACTCGACGATGGTGTCGAACAGCAACGGCGCGCAAAGGGCCGTGAAGGCCCCGCCCAAAACCCCGCCCAGGGACATCCAGAGATAAAAATCCGTCAGCCGGCTGGGCGCGGGCCGGACCTTGGCCAATTCGCCGTGGCAGACCAGGGCGAGGAAAAAGAAGGCGATCAGGTGCAAGGGCAGAACCAGGCGCAGATGCCGGATCTGCCAATAGAACAGCAAGGCCAGGACCAGCACCACGGGTACCTGGATGAACGAGGCCAAGGCATGGGAAATGACCGGCCGGCGGGCAAAGACAATGACAAAGGTGGCCAGGTAAAGGATCAGCGGCACCACCCAGAGCAACGGCGCCGAGGCTACGTCGGTGGTAATATGCTGGGTAACGCCCAGCAACAACGATGCCGGCACCAAAGCCAGCACCAGCCAGCGCAGACGCAGGCGCCAATCGACCCGGTCCGAGAGGCCAATTTCGGCCGCCGCGCGGTGATCGGCGCCCTGGGCCTGAAAGCGCAGGAACATCACCCAGGCACAGGCGGCGATCAACAGAGCCAGAATGACAAAGCCCAGCGCCCAGGCCAGACTTTGCCGGCCCAGGGTCAGGCTCGGCTCCAGCAGAGCCGGGTAGGCCACCAGGGCCAGGATCGAGCCAAAGTTGCTGACCGCATAAAGGATATAGGGATTGGCGGCATCCCGATGGCCGGTATGGGCAAACCAGCTTTGCAGCATGGGCGCGGTCGCCGCGAGAACGCAAAACGGCAACCCCATCGAAAGGCTCAGAATACCCAACAGCCAGACCGCCGGCTGGCCATCGAGTGGCGGGACGAGATCGGATGCAATGGCGATGGGCAGGGCGGTAAACGCGACCGCCAACAACAGCATATGTAAATTCGCCTGCCATTTCGGCCGCAGCCAACGCCGCCCCAGATGGGCATAGAGATAACCCGCCAGCAAGGCCGCCTGAAAGAACACCATGGCGATGTTCCACACCGCCGGCGAGCCGCCCAGCAAGGGCAGCACCATCTTGGAGAACATGGGCTGCACAACGAACAGCAATAAGGCGGCCAGGCCCAGGGTGACTGCGTACAATGCCAGCATGAAGAAGCCCTAATAGAATCACCAATTTCACACTAGACCCGCAAGCAGCACTGGACAAACAGGGGTACGGGCGGTATGCCCCGCCGTCCTCAAGATTTTTTTTGGTTCAGTGGAGTGGAACATGGGTTTCAAATGCGGCATCGTCGGGCTGCCCAACGTGGGCAAGTCCACCCTGTTCAATGCCTTGACCAAAACCGCCCAGGCGGCGGCGGAAAATTATCCCTTTTGCACCATCGAACCCAACGTGGGCCAGGTGCCGGTGCCCGACCCGCGCCTGCAACGCATCGCCGATATCGTCCAGCCCAAGGCTATCGTGCCAACCTTGCTGGCCTTCGTGGACATCGCCGGCCTGGTGCGCGGCGCCTCCAAGGGCGAGGGTCTGGGTAATCAGTTCCTGGGCAATATCCGCGAGGTCGACGCCATCCTGCACGTGCTGCGCTGTTTCGAGGACGAAAACGTCACCCACGTGGACGGCAGGATCAATCCCGTGGACGATGCGGCAACGGTGAACACGGAGCTGATGCTGGCGGACTTGGAAAGCCTGGAAAAACGCACCCAGGGCGCCATCAAGCGCCAACGGGGCGGCGATAGGGAGGCCACGGCGCAACTCAACCTCATGGACCGTATCATCGAGGCGCTGCAAGACGGCCGCCCGGCGCGGGACGTGGAGATCACGGCGGAGGAGGCGAAACCGTTCCGCCAGTTGCAGCTTTTGACCGGCATGCCCGTCCTCTATATCTGCAACGTGGATGAGGACAGCGCCGGGGCGGGCAACAATTTTAGCCGGACGGTGGAAGAGATGGCGGCGCGTGAAGGCGCCGGCGTGGTGGTCATTTCCGCCAGTATCGAGGCCGATTTGGCGCAACTGGATGACGGCGCGGAGACGTTGGAATTTCTCGCCGACCTTGGCCTGACCGAGGCGGGCCTGGACCGGGTCATCCGGGCCGGCTACGACCTGCTTGGCCTGCTGACGTTTTTCACCGCCGGCCCACAAGAGGCCCGCGCCTGGACCATTCCCGACGGCACCCTGGCGCCCAGCGCGGCGGGTGTCATTCATGGCGATTTCGAGCGCGGCTTCATCCGCGCGGAAACCATCGCCTACGACGATTTCCTGTCCTGCCAGGGTGAACAGGGCGCCAAGGACGCCGGCCGCATGCGGGCGGAGGGCCGGGATTATCTGGTCAAGGACGCCGACGTGCTGTTGTTCCGGTTCAACGTCTAGCTCAATATTAGCACGGGCGACAGACGATCCCGCCCATCATGACCGAAATTGTCTATGATGCCTGATGTGGCCGCGCCCAGCCGGGCCGGGAAAACGAGGAAGCATAGTTATGGCGGAAGCAAAACATGTGCCTGGCGTCATCGGCCTGGGCATCATGGGGCGGCGCATGATCACCAACCTGATCAAGCATGCCCGATTTAGCAATCCCCGTGCCTGGGACCCTGATCCCCGGGCCTGCGCCGATGCCGTGGCCGAAACCCCCGGCCTGATCATCATGGAGGGGGCCGATGCGGTTATCGCGGCGGCGGATCTAGTTTATATCGCCACCCCGCCCCTATGGCATCGCGACTATGGCGAACGCGCCATGGCGGCGGGCAAGCCGGTCTATTCCGAGAAACCCCTCGGCATCGACGTGGCGGACAGCCGTGCCCTGGTCGCCGCGCTGGAAAAAAACCACACCCCCAACGTGGTGAACTTTATCCAAGCGGCCTCCCGCGCCGTGACCCTGACCGAAGAGCGGATCGTCAGCGGCGCCCTGGGGGACATCATGGGCGCCGATATCATCGTGCATTTCGCCCGCTGGCCGCGCGAATGGCAGGCGGATGCGGATTGGCTGCGCTTTCGCGACCAGGGCGGCTACAGCCGCGAGGTGCTGTCGCATTTTCTGTATGTGACCCAACGCCTTTTGGGACCCGCCACTCTGTTATCGGCCAAGCCGGTTTATCCCGCCGATCCCGAGCTATGCGAAACCCATATTTCGGCCACCCTGGACTGCAACAATGTTCCGGTCTCGGTACTCGGCTCCAGCGGCGGAGCGGGGCCGGACCGGGTGGAAATGACCGTATGGGGCACCCGGCGGAGCCATCGCCTGCATGATTGGTTTCTTCTCCAATCCAGCGACGGCGGCGAATGGCAACAGGAATTCGCGGAAGTCAAAGATCCCCGCGCCGAAGCCTTTGGCTTTCAGCTGGACCATGTGGCCGCCTGGTTGGAAGGGCGGGCTCATGCCCTGCCCTCGGCCCGCGATGCCCTCATGGTGCAGGAACTCATCGAGGCGATGCTGGCCGGTGATTGATCGGGTTATCATTGTGGTGGAATTGCGATTTGCCGCAAAAAGTTTCATGCGCCAAATCTCCGGCCAATCCCAATTTCAGCTATTTTGATCTTTCAGGGTGACAAGTTGACATTCCATTTCGCTTTGCGTTAGCGTCTGCGGCGACGGTGCCGCGTGAGCGGAAAAAGGGAATGTGGTGCGGTCTCGGCGAAAGCGCGAGACCAATGCCGCAGCTGTCCTCGCAACTGTAAGCGGTGAGCTGGCGTTCGAAAATTTGCCACTGGATACCTTTGGAAATCCGGGAAGGCAGAGCGCATGGTATTGACCCGCAAGCCAGGAAACCTGCCGTCCAAATCGTCTATCCGGTGGTCGAGGCCTGCCGT
Source organism: Alphaproteobacteria bacterium (assembly GCA_046582635.1). Lineage (GTDB taxonomy): Bacteria > Pseudomonadota > Alphaproteobacteria. The sequence continues at coordinate 14,414 of JAYGEA010000099.1, read as the reverse complement.
CGGTGCGGTTCTCCGTTGGGACGAAGACTGAATTTGTCTTGTTTGCCAACTCGGAGGAGCCGCAGAAATGAATCCCAATCTTTTTTTCCGCCCACTCATGGGAGGATTGTTATTTAGCACGGCAATAGTCTTCACGGCCGGATCCGTGGCCCTCGCCGATGACGGCGGGTTCTCGCCCGGAATTTCCGGCAGCCTCGCCGTCGAAGTACAAAATGATCTTGCCTATGCATCCGACGAAAGTTCGGAAGAATTCAATAATCTATTCGTCAAGATCGAGCCAGCCTTCACATTGGCGCTGACTGATCAGGTTTCCGTCAACGCGGGGCTGGTCTTTCAACCAGTTCGGGAACCGGCGGTCGGGGGCGATGACCGGTTCCTTGATGATGAGGGTCTCTTTGTCGAGGTGCTGACCCTGGACTACGAGGCCGGGCCGATGCATCTGTTCGCTGGGAAGATGCACATCAACTTCGCCAACGCCTGGGACGTGACGCCGGGTGTTTTCGGCACGGATCTTGCTGAAGAATACGAGATGGCGGAGAACATCGCGCTCGGCGGTGCCTTCAATGGTGATTTTGGCCAAGGCGGCGCCCACGTCGTGAGCGCGCAGGCCTTCTTTCTCGACACGTCGGCTTTGGCTGATAGCGCCTTCTCGCGGCGGCCAAAGCCACGCCGGGCCGATGGCGGCCCCGGCAACACAGGCGATCTATCGTCATTCTCGATGGCACTTGATGGCGGCGATTATCCGGCTCTTCCGGGATTTCGCTATCATGTCGCCTACGTTCGTCAAGGTAATGACACGGTGGGCGGCGAAAACGAGACCCGGCTCGCCGTGAACGGGACCTATGAATTCACCCTTCCGGGAGAGATCACCGCCCAGCCGTTTTTTGAATTCGTGCGGATCGACGATGCGGACGGTACGGCGGGCGAGGAACGCAGCTATTTCACGGCTGCGTTGGGGTTCACGTCCGGCGCGTGGAACGCCGCCATTTCCGGCACCTTCAAGGAGACCGATATCGCCAACGGCGGCACGACGCATGAAGAGCAATTGCAGGTCTCGGCCGGGTACATGTTTCCGATCGGGATCGGCCTTGATATCGCCTACAAGCGTGCGCGCAACGCCGGCGTGGACACCGACGTGTTCGGCACCATGTTGTCGTACACACTTGAATTCTAGTGCCTTTTCAACTTTCGTTGAATAGCCGGGGGGGCGAATGGTTCAGACTGCCATGAAAATTCTCTTAAGCAATTCTGGCCGTTCGCCGCCGGTCTACGTTGCGTTCCTTCCGCCATGGGGCATGACATCCCGGCAGCGTTTTAGGCGTAGGAAATACTGATCGTTTCGGCCACCATGACGGGGCGGTCGGAGCCTTCCATTTCCATGGCCACGTCCGAGATGATGCGCACGCCATTGCCCTTCACATCCTCGACCGCCTTCAGGGTGGAGCGCATGCGGACCTTGCTGCCCGCCGGCACCATGCCCGTGAAGCGCACCTTGTTGGAGCCGTAATTGACGCCCCGGCTGGATGTTTCAATCTTCATGAGCTGGCTGCTCAAACGGGGCAGCAGGGACAGGGTCAAATATCCGTGCGCGATGGTGTTGCCGATGGGCAGCTCCCGCTTGGCCCGCGCCACGTCCACATGGATCCATTGGTGATCGCCCGTGGCCTCGGCGAATTTGTCGATCATCTCCTGATCGATGGTGACCCATTCGCTGACCCCCATCTCCTGGCCCACGTGTTGTTTCAGATCTTGCGGTGTCTTAACTGTCAGCATGACGGCCCCCAATGTCGGACGGTTGTTATCGGATGGTTGATGTCTGGCCATAAACCACATCCCCCATTGTCAGAGCAATGAAAGCTGGCCGTCCCGCTCCAGGGGCGGACAAAACTGGCTGCAATCGAGTTTTCCCTCTTCCCGCCCCCGTCTTAGGTGCAGGCGCTTGCAGGCCAGCGCGAACCGTTGCGCGATCAGCTCGGCGTAGGGGCCGGCGCCCACCATGCGCTGGTGGAATTTGCTGTCATAATCCTTGCCGCTCCGGGCCTCGCGGATATGGCGCATGATGCGTTCGGCCCGGTCGGGGTAGTGTTCGCCCAGCCATTCCCGCCACAACGCCTTGATCTCGAGGGGCAGGCGCAACAGAATATAAGCCGCGCCCAGGGCACCACTGGCCGCCGCCCGGCCCAAAATCGCCTCCATCTCCATATCGGTCAGGGCCGGGATGACCGGAGCCACCATCACCACCGTGGGGATATTGGCCTTGGCCAGGGCCGCAATGGCGCCCAGGCGCCGCTCCGGCGTGGCGGCGCGGGGTTCCATTATCCGCGCCAGCTTGCGGTCCAGGGTGGTGACGGAGAGGGAGACCTTGACCAGGCCCCGTTCCGCCATGGGGGCCAGAATATCAATGTCCCGGCAGACCAGGTTGGATTTGGTGACAATGGAAACCGGATGATTGAAACGGTCCAGCACCCGCAGCAATTCCCGCGTCACCGACAGCCGCCGTTCCACCGGCTGATAGGGGTCCGTGTTGGTGCCCAGGGCCATGACCCGGCATTTGTAATTGGCCCGGCGTAATTCCCGCTCCAGCACCGCCGGGGCATCGGGCTTGAACGACAGCTTGCTTTCAAAATCTAGGCCCGGCGACAGGCCCAGCCAGGCATGGGTGGGGCGGGCGAAACAATAGATGCAGCCATGTTCGCAGCCGCGATAGGGATTGATGGACCGGTCAAAGCCAAGATCGGGGGATTCGTTGAAACTGATGACCTTGCGGCTGGCATCCTTGGTCAGGGTTGTGGCGAGGCTGGGCGGGGCCTGGTCCAGGCTGCCCCAGCCGTCGTCACACCATTCCCGCGCGTGCCCCACGTAACGGCCCGATTGGTTGCTGACCGCGCCCCGGCCCCGGCGACCGGCAGGATGCATGCGGTGTATGGTGTCATCGTCCATGGTCGCCCGACTCTTACGATTCTGGGTGGCAGAGTCAAGAACAAAACAGAAACATTTTGATGACGAAGTTTCATGGCACGTTTTCGGCTATAAAGATGGCCATGATTTCCGTCGTCATACCCACGCTGAATGCTGCCCGGACCCTACCCGCCGCCTTGGCCGCGCTGGCGCCGGGGCTGGACAGCGGCCTGATCGAAAAGGTGCTGGTCAGCGATGGCGGTTCCACCGACGGCACCCCTGAACTTGCCCGGACACTGGACACGGAGGTCCTGACGGGGCCACGGGGACGGGGCGGGCAATTGCAGCGCGGCGCCATCGCCGCGAGGGGCGAATGGCTGTTTTTCCTGCATTGCGATACCGTTCTGGATCCGGAATGGCTATTCGCGGCGGAAGAATTCGTCGCCAACCGGGACAACGGCAGACGGGCGGCGGCGTTCCGCTTTGCCCTCGACGATGACCATCCCCGCGCCCGCCGGCTGGAACGCATGGTGGCCTGGCGGTGCGACAAACTGGGCCTGCCCTATGGCGACCAGGGGCTGTTGCTGTCGCGGTTGTTATACCGCCAGGTGGGCGGCTTTCGGGACCTGCCGCTGATGGAGGACGTGGACCTGGTCCGCCGGATCGGCCGAAAACGACTGACAATATTACCCATCGCCGCCCGGACCGCCGCCACGCGGTATCAACAGGGCGGATACTGGCGCCGCCCGGCGCGAAATCTATTTTGTCTGGCGCTCTACTACCTGGGAATTCCGCCGAAACAAATCGCCAGGGTGTACCGGTGAGACGGGGCCGGTTGATCCTGTTCGTGAAGGCGCCGCGACTGGGCACCGTGAAAACCCGCCTGGCGAGCGGCATCGGCCCCGTGGCCGCCTGGCGCTTTTATAACGCCATGTTGCACCGTCTTTGGCGCCGTCTGGGTGGTGATCCCCGCTGGCAAACCGTTCTGGCCGTCTCGCCCGATGCCGCCCGCTGGCCGCCCGGTCCGCGCCGCCAACCGCAAGGGCGGGGTGATCTGGGCCGGCGCATGGCCCGGGCCATGGGGGCTTACGGTGGGCACGGCGGGCACGGCGGGCCGGTGGTTCTGGTCGGCGGCGATATCCCCGATCTTGACTGCCATCACGTGGCCCAGGCGCTGAAAGCCTTGCGGCGATCCGACGCGGTGTTCGGTCCGGCCGCGGACGGTGGTTTCTGGCTGGTCGGGTTGCGCCGCGGCCATTGGGCGGGGCGGCTGTTCACGGGCGTCCGCTGGTCCAGCGTCCATGCCCTGGCCGACACACTGGCCAATCTGCCCCGGACGGGGCGGGTGACATTGCTGGAAACCTTGCGGGATGTGGATACGCCCGCCGATTATGCGGCCTACGTCAAATGCTCCGGCAAATGCTCCCGTAGGCGCGGCATCAATTCGGCGAAATTGCAGGGCCGGAAGCGGATGTCCAGCTGATCCTTGAGAATATGATCCCAGCCGTCCCGGCAGGCCCCGGGGGAGCCGGGCAGGGCGAACAAATAGGTCCCGTTGGCGACCCCGGCGGTGGCCCGGGACTGAATGGTCGAGGTGCCAATGAACTTAAAACTGATCTGGCGGAAGACCTCGCCGAAACCGGCGATTTCCTTCTCGTACACCTGGGCGAAGGCTTCCGGCGTGACATCACGCCCGGTGACCCCGGTGCCGCCCGTTGAGATCACCGCCTCCACGCCCTCGTCGCCGATCCAGCTTTCAAGCTGCGCCACGATGGCGGGTATGTCGTCGGTGACGATGGCCCGGCCGGCCAGTTCATGGCCGTAGTCCGTGAGGCGCTGGACCAGAATGTCGCCGGATTTGTCATCATCAAGGGTCCGGCTGTCGGAAACCGTCATGACCGCGATCTTGATGGCGCGGAAATCCAGGCTCTCGTCAATTCCGGGCATTGCGGGCCACCGAATTTGTTGCACCGTCGAGATCGAGATAGATTGGCCAGTGCCCCGTGGCCGCGGCATCGAGCGAGGGGCTGTCCTGGCGCAGGCGTTCCCGGTAAATCCAGAAATTGGTCAACACCCGCTCCACGAACAGGCGGCTTTCCCGCCAGGGGATGCTCTCCACGAACAGCAGCGGGTCGCCGTCAAACTTCGCCTTGCGCAGCCATTTGCGCAGGTTGCCGGGGCCGGCGTTGTAGGCCACGGCCAGATGGAACAGATCGCCCTTGACCAACTCATCGCGCAGCAAATAGGTCAGATACTTTTGCCCCAATTCCAGATTGAATGCCGGATCATACAGTTTCGATTTGTTGCGCCGGCGCAGGCTGCGGTCGCCGGCTACGAAAGAGGCGGTGCGCGGCATCAGTTGCATCAGGCCACGGGCGCCCACGGGACTTTTGGCCCGCGCGTTAAACCCCGATTCCTGCCGCATGAAGGCGTAGATCAAGGCCCGGTCCATGGCAAACCCCGTCGCTGGCCGCCAGGGCGGCATGGGGAACAGGGCCCGGTCATAGGGCCGGTCGTCGCTGCCGCGCACGCCGTGGGCCATGCGCATCTGCATGGCGGGCAGATTTAGTTTATGGGCCAGGGCCAGCAAGGCGGGGCCACTGAGATGATCGCCCTGCAAATAACAGCGGCGCAATTCACGCTCCGCCATGTGCAAGCGGCCAACCTGGACCAAGGCGATGGCGCGGCGGGCGCCGGGGATCGTATCCATCCGCGCCGCGCCGGCGGTGGTCAGGGGCGGGGGCGTCCATTGCAGGTCCAGCTCCACACCCAGTTGCCGCGCCGCGATCAGACCATAAAAAGTTCGGGGATGCTCGGCCGCCAGGACCAACAAGGGGGTTACCTTGGCCGGTTGCTGATCAATCAAATAGGCCCGCGCCGCCCAGAAGGCACCCGCCGCCCGGTTCCACCCGTCGGCCTTGGCGGAATGGGCCAGGGCATCGAAATGATGCGCCGCCCGTTTGATATCGCCCAGGCGCCACGCCGACAAGCCGGCGATCCAATCAGCATTTGAAAGATGCTTGCGCGACCTCGCCGCCGCCGGGCCGGCCAGGGCCAGGGCCTTTTTGGCGTTGCCGCGATAAAACCAGCCCGCCGCCACCCGGCTCAGCAGGGCATCGCGCTCCACTGTATCCAGCAGCTTGATGACATCCCCGCGGCCCAGATATTTCTGCGAAACCGTCAGGATCTCGCGCCCGACATTGCGGCGAATGCGATATTGGATCTGCCGCACCCGCCGCCGTTGCGCCCGGCTGCGTTTGCGCGGCGAGCGGTAGTTGGCCCCCACCACCAGATCGGCATAGCCCCGCGCCGTGCGCGGCCCCACGGGCGCCTTGGGGCGGCGGTGGTTATGCGGCCGACGCCGCAGGGCCAGCTTATAAACCCGCTTGGCACCCGGATGATCGGCATATTTCGCCAGCCAGCCCTTCAATTCCTTGTAACGGGAGCGGTATTTCCTGGGATGCATATAGCGCTGGTACATGACGTGGCCCAACAACACCTTGTCGTCCAGGCGTTTGATCAACCGGTCCGCCGCCTTCCACTTGCCGCTTTCCTGCAGCGTGAATATGCGCCGGTACAGGCCGATATCCAACCCGCCAAGTATCTTCGGCAGAGCCACATCGCGGCTGGCGCTTGGTACGGCATCGCCGGCGGTTTTGTTGATTGGCCCGGGCGCTTGATTGCCATGGGCCCCCGACCACGCGACAGCGCAAAGCCCCAGGGCCAAGCCCAGGACAATCCCCCGCCCGCGCCGAAAAACAATCTGGCGCCGGCTACGTTGGTACAAAACCTCCGACATGGGTCCGCTAATAGACCATCATGCCAGGTGCGGCAAGGCAGCCAATACGGCTGTTCGGCCATATATAGCGGCAATCGAAAACAAGGCTACAACATACGGGCGTCAAGAGATATCTTCGAGGCGCGCCTTGATTGCCAGCAGATCAATCCAGGCAAATCGCTTCGAGCTCGGATGACGCAATAGATAGGCGGGATGAAAGATCGGCATGGCGGGAATGGTCCCCGCCCTGCCATCCGTCCCGCCATCCCCTTGGGACGGATAGTCAAACCAGCGGCCGCGCATGCGGGTGATGCCTTGTTTGCTATCCAGTAAGGTGGTGGCGGATGTACCGCCGACAAAGACCAGAATTTTAGGCGCCACCAAGTCAATATGCCGGCGAATGAAGGGCAGACACATGGAGGTCTCTTCCGGTGTCGGCTTGCGGTTGCCGGGCGGCCGCCAGGCCAGCATATTGGTGATGTAAACCCCCTCCCGGTCCAACCCGATGGAGGCCAGCATGCGATCCAGTAATTGCCCCGACACGCCCACGAAGGGTTGCCCCTGGCGGTCTTCGTCGGCGCCGGGCGCCTCGCCCACCAGCATGAGGGGGGCGGCCGGGTTGCCGGCGCCAAAGACCGTGTTGGCGGCGGTCTTTTTCAAGGGACAGGCGTCAAACCCTTCCATTGCCCCGCGCAGGGCGGCCAGATCAGCCGCGCCCGCCGCCAGGGTCCGGGCCGAGATATCCGCCTCGGTCTCGGTTCTGTTGGGTGCGCGCACCGCCGTCGCCTGGGCCAAGGGCACGGCCCGTTTTGCTGCCGGGCTCGGCGCCACCGCCGCCGTCTGGCTCTCCGCGAACCGGTCGACCGGATGCTCGCCGATCACTTCATCCACGCCGGCATCGATATAGAAGTTCAGCGCGGCGAGGGAATTGCCTGTATGTTCCATGCGGTGAAAATATCATGGCTATTGTCACGAGTCTTTGCTTGGTTGACCGAGGGAAGGAATAGGCGGCATAACGGGACAATATTGTAGCTCGACGTAAAAGGGATTTAATGACCATGGAACGCGAATCGATGGAAGTTGATGTGCTGATCGTGGGCGCCGGGCCGGCCGGTCTGGCGGCGGCAATCCGCCTGATACAATTGGCCGAGGCGGCCGGTTCCGAACTATCGGTTTGCGTGATCGAAAAAGGCTCGGAAGTGGGCGCCCATATCATGTCCGGCGCGGTCATGGAGCCGCGCGCCATGGATGAGCTGTTCCCGGATTGGAAGGAACGCGGCGCGCCGTTGAATGTGCCCGTCACGGCCGAGAAGTTCAGCTTCCTCACGGCAGTCAATTCCATTCCCCTGCCCACCTTTCTGTTGCCCAAGGCGACCCATAACAAGGGCAACTACATTGTCTCTCTCGGCAACGTCTGCCGCTGGATGGCAGAGCAGGCCGAGGCCATGGGCGTGGAAATCTATCCCGGTTTCGCGGCCTCCGAGCTATTGTTTCACGATGATGGCCGGGTCAAGGGCGTGGTCACCGGCGTCATGGGGATCGATGCCAAGGGGGAACAGAAAGCCACCTACGAGCCAGGCATGGAACTGCACGGCAAATACGTGCTGTTCGGCGAAGGCTGCCGGGGGTCATTGTCCCAGCAATTGATCAAACGCTTCGATCTGGAAAAAGATTGCCAGCCGCAAACCTACGGCATCGGCCTGAAGGAACTTTGGGAAGTCCCCGACGACGTGCACCAGGAGGGGTTGGTCGTCCATACCGCCGGCTGGCCCATGGATACCACGACCTACGGCGGCTCCTTCCTGTATCACCTGGACAAAAATCAAATCGCCATTGGTTTCGTGATCGGCCTGGATTACGAAAACCCCCACCTCTCCCCGTTCGACGAATTCCAGCGCTACAAGACCCATCCCCATATTGCCAAATATCTGGCGGGCGGCAAACGTATCGCCTATGGCGCCCGCGCCCTGAATGAAGGGGGGATCCAATCCATTCCCGGCTTGATTTTCCCCGGCGGCGCCCTGATCGGCTGCGCTGCCGGTTTCATCAACGTGCCTAAGATCAAGGGCAGCCATAATGCCATCAAGACAGGCATGCTGGCCGCCGAAGCCGCCTTTGAAGCCGTTCAAGTGGCCAACGAAGCCGGCCAGGAGATGCCGGTGCCGTTGCTGGAGAGCTATCCCGTGGCGGTCAAGGAAAGCTGGGTTTGGAAAGAATTGCACGCGGTCCGCAATTTCCGCCCGGCATTCGCCAAATGGGGCCTGATCGGCGGTACCTTGTATGGCGGCGTGGACCAATTGCTGGGCGGTCATGTACCCTGGACCCTGGCCCACCCGCACGTGGATCACGAAAGTTTGAAGCTCAAGGATCAATGCGAGCCCATCGATTACCCCAGGCCGGACGGGGTTTTCAGCTTCGATAAGCCGTCTTCGGTGTTCATTTCCAACACCAACCACGAAGAAGATCAGCCGGTCCACTTGCAATTAGCCGATCCCCGTAAACCGGTTGATCATAATTTAGCGTTATATGACGCACCGGAGCAACGTTACTGCCCCGCCGGCGTATACGAAATATTGACCGACGACGACGGCGGCAACGCGCGGCTGCAAATCAACGCGCAGAATTGTGTGCATTGTAAAACCTGCGATATCAAGGATCCGACCCAGAATATTACCTGGACAGTGCCGGAGGGAACGGGTGGCCCGAACTATCCAAACATGTAAGTCCCGCGGCCGCGGACGGGGCCTGATCGCGGCATTTCTTTTGCCGCTGCTGTTGCCAGTGCTGTTGAGCGCCTGCGCCGGCGCGGAAAACGGCCAAATGGCCGCCGTGAAGGGGACCGCCGAAGTGCCGGCAACTGCCTCGCCCCTGGGACATTACCTGTCCGCGCGGGTGGCCCGGGACGACATGGATTCGGGACGTGCGGCCCGGTTTTTCGGCGTCGCCCTGGCCGCCAATCCGGACAATCAGGCCCTGCTGCACCAAACCATGGTGCTGATGCTGGCGGAAGGCCGCATGGACGAAGCCATCGGCCTCGCCAAACGCCGTGTCGCCAAACGCGGCGATGCCGCCATGGCCCGGTTGATCCTGGCGGCGGCGGCCATGCGCGACAATGATCTGGCAAAGGCCCGCGAACATTTGCTGCGGACCAAGCGGAAAAACTACATGTCCCTGCTGCAACCCATGCTGATGGCCTGGGTCAATGCCGGCGACAAGCAATATGACGCCGCCATCGAGGCGCTGGAGCAGTTGGCCAGCCGCAAGGTATTCGCGCCGTTCAAGACCTATCACGCCGCCCTGATCAGTGATTTCACCGCTCATCCCGGCGCCGCCAAGGCCGCGTTCGAGGAAACCCGGAAGGGCAATGTCCGGCGTGCCACGCGGGTCAGCCTGAATTATGGCGGCTTTCTGAGCCGGAATGGGCAACGGGAACAGGCGTTGAAGCTGTTTGACGGCATTCTTGAACGCAGTCCGAACAATCCGGTCATCAAACAAGGCCGTGAAACGCTGCAAAAGGGCGATGCCCTGTTGCCCCCCATTACCACCGCGTCCGAAGGCGTGGCGGAGGCTTTTCTATCGGCGGCGTTTGCCATATCGGGCTCCCGGGGGGGAGAAACCGCGCGCATATATTCCCGGCTTGCGCTGTACCTGCGCCCCGATTTTGACGCCGCGCGCATGCTGCTGGCGGAGGTTCTGGAAAGTGAAAAGCGTTACGAAGAGGCCATGGCCGCCTACCGCCTGATCCCGGCGGGCTCGCCTTATCATTGGAACGCGCGCATCCGCGTCGCCACCAATATGAACTACCTCGAGCGGATCGACGAAACGGTCACCTTGCTGCGCGCCATGGCGCTGGAACGCTCCGGCGACACCACGGCATTGTTAACCGTCGCCCGCGCCCTGCGCGCGCAGGACCGCTTCGAAGAGACCATTGCCGCCTACGACGAGATCGTGGACCGCGTGCTGCGCGATGGTGATCAATTGCAACAGCGGCACTGGATATTATTCTATGAGCGCGGCGTCGCCCACGAGCGATCAAAGCAATGGGCCGCGGCGGAGGCGGATTTTCTTAAGGCATTGGAACTTCGTCCCGAAGAACCCAGAGTGCTGAATTACCTGGGCTATTCCTGGATTGACCAGGGCGTTCACCTGGACCGGGCCCGCAAGATGATCGAAAAGGCGGTGTCGAAGCGGCCCAACGACGGCTACGTGGTTGATAGCCTTGGCTGGGTATTTTATCGCCTGGGCCGCTATGACGACGCCGTGAAGCATCTGGAGCGGGCAGTCGATTTAAGGCCGCAAGACCCCATCATCAACGATCATTTGGGCGATGCCTATTGGCGCGCCGGGCGCAAGTTGGAAGCACGGTTTCAATGGAGCCATGCACTGGATCTTGGCGCCGAGGAAAATCTCATCCCGGATATTCTGGCAAAGCAGTCCAACGGCCTCGGTCCCGCCAAACCGCTTGGCCAAGACCGCAGCGGTAAAAGCGACAAGGGTGGTTGAGACCAAGTGATGGCGAGCACGTGTTGATGGCAATGGTTCATAATGGCGAATAGCGGCAATTCATGGCCGGCGCGGGCGAAAATAAACCTCTTTCTCCATGTCACCGGCCGCCGGCCCGATGGCTATCACTGTCTGGAAAGCCTGGTGGTCTTCGCCGATTTGGCGGATCTGATCGAAATCGAGTCCAGTAACGATCTGAGTTTGACGATCCGCGGACCATTCGCGGCGGGGCTGCCCGCTGACCAGGGAAACCTTGTATTGCAAGCCGCTTTATTATTGGCCAAGGACACGGGCAGCGTGCCGCGTGGCCGCATAATTCTGACCAAGAATTTGCCGGTGGCGGCGGGCATCGGGGGCGGTTCGGCTGATGCGGCGGCCACGTTGCTGGCGCTGCGGTCATTGTGGCAAGTGGCAATGGGTGATGCCGCGCTGCGGGATTTGGCAGCCGAACTGGGGGCCGACGTGCCGGTATGTCTGGGCAGCCGGCCCGCAAGGATAAGCGGCATCGGCCATGATCTGGCGGGGGTTGGGGAACTGCCGTCCTGCGCCCTGCTTTTGGTCAATCCAAACCAGGCCGTGCACACGGCGGATGTGTTTGCGCATTTGCAGCCGCCCTACGCCACGCCCCATTGCCTTGACCGCTGTTGGCCAACGGTAACCGGGGCAACAATGACCGAAGTTTTAACTCGCACTCGAAATGATCTGGAGCCCGCCGCGCGGACCCTGGCGCCGGTGATCGGCGAGGTTCTAGCCGACATCTCGGCTCTGCGCCATTGCCGTCTGGCCCGCATGTCAGGCTCCGGCGCAACCTGTTTTGGACTATTCGATGATTTATCCGCGGCCCGGACCGCCGGCGGCGAACTGGCCGCACGTCGTCCCGATTGGTGGGTCGAGCCCAGTTCAATACAAGGCTCAATGCGGAGTTGGGGACGATGAACCGGCGACGAATTCTTGGCCCCGGAGCCACGGTTGCGGCGATGCTTTCGCTGACCGGTTGCAACAGCGAAATACTCAATCAGAGTGAATTGCTCAATCCCTCCCTGCTGACGGAAGGCACCTCTGACATCGCCCGTACCTTCGATGAGGCCATGGTGGTGCTGCCGCGCCAAAAGGGGCGGGAACCCTTGAGCGGAAAGCTGTCCAGCAAGGTGATCATCGATCATCTGTCGGCATTGCCGGCGAACTGGCGCTATTCAACAATTGTCTATATGCACGGCTGCACCGGACAGGGCAGCCTGGCGCCATTGGTGGCGTTCGCCAAGGCCGGCTTCGCCGTCATTGCGCCTAACAGCTTCTCCAGAGCTTACCGCCCGTTGCAATGCCGTCCGTCGAAAAAGACCGGCGGTGAAAACATCTTTGTCTACGATTTCCGGTTGGTGGAGATCAGCTATGCCCTCCAGCGCATGGCGGCATTGCCCTGGATCAATAATGACCGCCTCTATCTGGTCGGCACATCGGAAGGTGGCGTCGCCGCGGCGCTGTATCGCGGCGAGGAGTTTCGCGCCCGGGTGATCACCCAATGGACCTGCCACGGCCTGCCGTTCGTGCGCGGCCTGGCGGCTCCACCTGGCGAACCCGTGCTGGCCATCGTACGCGGCGACGATCCCTGGTATCAGCCCGAGCGCACGTTGGGGCAACGAGGCCATTGCGGTGCCTTTTTCAAGACACCGGCACGGTCCCGTTCCCTGGTCATTGATGGCGGTGGCGGGGGGGCCCACGATATCTGGGGCCATGCGGGCGCCCTGGCCGCGGCCGTGGCGTTCCTGCGCGAGAATTGAACCTGACCATCCCTTCAATTTGTATCTTCATCTGTTCGACGAAAAGTTTTCGCGGTGGCCTCCGGGTCTGTACCACCGGGCGGATGCTTGCGGCCCCCGATGGCGACCAAATGGGCAACCATGTCGGCTATGCCCAGATCAGCCTGAAAGCGCACCGGCAGCGCCGGGATATCCGGCCGTACCGTGGCGATCCAGATATTTGTCCATTCGGGCCGGGCGAATTGCGGCAGCCATCGGCGCAGCGAAGCACCGGCCAGCATTTCCCGCCGCGCCCGGCAAACGCGGGCCGTACCAGTGAAGAACGGCCCCTTGGTCGCACCACCAGGGAGCTCTTGCAAAATAAAGTCGTATCGCCGCCGGCCATCGAAAACGGCCTCGCGGCGATCACAGCGGAGGGAACGCGAGGCCCAAGTCATGGCCGAATATAAAGCACTTAAAGGATCGGTGGTTCCGGGCAGGAGATGTCCGGGCACGGGCTCTCGCTGATCATCTTCCGCCTTGGGAAAGGCCTGATAGCGCAGGCGGTTATCATCACCGTATTGAATGGCGACCGTTCGCACGTCACCCGCCCAGGTGCCCCGTGCGGTGTATGCCTTTGGCGTCGGCCGGCCGCCCGTGAAAATTCCATGAACTTCGTTTCTGCCACGAAATTCAATGAGAAAGTCTAGAAAGCCGTGGCTGCGTGCCATGGATGTAATGCGATAACCCGCCGCTTCGGCTTGCAGCGTGATGTCCGTGGAGCCGACGAGAATTCCGCCAATAAAAATATCATACGCGAAAGAAATTGTTCGATGTTCCACCGAATCGCTCTGGGCAACACCCGGCGTTATAGAATATATCGCAAAAAACCCTAATACGGTCAAAAGCTTAGCAGATAAATTGTGTGCTCGGCAGTTTTGCATGGGCGTTCATTATAAACTCAATATCCAGCCCCTTCGACTGACAAATCGAATTCTGGAACATTTTTGTTAACTATTTCACCTTACACGAAGTGGGTAGGTGCCGTTTCCATTCTGGCGAGACCCGGTCACTTGTTGCAATGTTGCCACAAAATGTGATTTTCTTGCTGCAATTTTGGATAAGCACTTGCGAACTTTCAGGAATATCCGTACTTTGCAGCTGTTTGTTGAAAGTAAAATTTATTGGTTAGTGACTAATTTCGAATTATCACTTAACGTTTTAAAAGTGAGAGCAAGTTACAAATGACTAGTGTTCGGCAAAACATATCGCATCCGAGATAAGGTCTATTTCGTGATATCAGTTGCTTGGCATTAGTAAATTCGGTAAGGTTTTATAGGCAGGGTCAATTGGAGGTCTTCGGCAATGGTCGTTAAAAAGACAATGACTGCATTTGGTTTGGCAATTGCGTTGGCGGTAGCGCCGACGTTTGCCCTCGCGCAGTCGCAAGCTGCAAAAACCGGTAGTGGCACTACAACTGGTGTGACTGCGGGGCAGGA
>JAYGEA010000021.1:0-3632 GCA_046582635.1 Alphaproteobacteria bacterium | reverse complement strand
CCCCGTGGCTGCGTTGCGGTCCTTGGACGATGCAACCACATCGACCGGCGAACCGCGCCTACCCACGGGGGCCGAGAGGGCGGTCAAATGATTCAGTATTCATGAAAACCGCTCTTGCTCACGCTTGACGGCGCGCAGGATCAAGGCGAGGCTGCGGCAACAAATAGTGCCGTGGGAAACAGATCTGAAACATGACGCGCATTAAGGAAACGTCCGTCCTGATTGTTGGCGCCGGGCCGGTTGGTCTGACCCTGGCCATGAATCTGGCCTGGCGCGGCATTGATGTCGTGGTGGCGGAAACCCGGGCGCGGGGCGAGCCGCCGCCGCCGAAATGCAATCATGTCTCGGCCCGCAGCATGGAGATATTCCGCCGCCTGGGCGTGGCCGGCAAATTGCGCAACGCCGGGCTGCCGCCCGACTATGCCAACGACATCTCCTACCGCACATCGTTTACGGGGCGGGAGCTGACCCGTATTCCCATTCCCTGCCGCCGGGACCGCTATGACAGCACCGATGGCCCGGATACCGGCTGGCCCACGCCAGAGCCGGCCCATCGTATCAATCAAATATTCCTTGAACCCATCTTGTTCGACCACGCGGCGCAAATGGGCCGGATCACCATTTTGAGCCGCGGGCTGGTCACCGCCATGACCCAGGATGACCACCAAGTCACCGCGACCCTGGAAAATCTGGACGACGGCACCACAACGCATATCCACTGCCAATATCTGGTGGGCTGCGATGGCGCCAGCTCCATCATCCGCAAGAGCATCGGCGCCAAGCTGAGCGGCGACGCCGTTATCTCGCGCAACCAATCCAGTTATATCCGCGCCCCAAGCCTGATCGGCCTGCAGACCGAGGCGCCAGCCTGGGCGACCTTTTCCCTGAACCCGGCCCGATCGGGCAACGTCTATGCCATCGACGGAGTGGAACTTTACATCATCCACAACTATCTGCGCCCCGGAGAGGAAGATTTTGATGCGATCGACCGGGATTGGGGCATCCGCACCATATTGGGCGTGGACGACAGCTTCGAATACGAGATCCTGGCCAACGAAGACTGGATTGGCCGCCGCCTGGTGGCGGACAAGTTCCGTGACCGCCGGGCCTTTATCTGCGGCGATGCGGCCCACATCTGGGTGCCCTATGGCGGCTATGGCATGAACGCCGGGATTGCCGACGCCACCAACCTCTCATGGCTGCTGGCCGCGCATCTGAACGGCTGGGCAAGTGCGGCCATTCTGGACGCCTTTGAGGCCGAACGCCTGCCGATCACCGAACAGGTCTCTCAATTCGTCATGAACCACGCCCACGCCATGGCCTCGCAACGGGGCGCGGTGCCGGACAATATCGAAGCTGAGGGTCCCGAGGGCGAGGCGGCCCGCGCCAAACTGGGTCAACAGGCCTATGATCTGAACGTGCAGCAATATTGCGCCGCCGGCCTGAATTTCGGCTATTTTTACGACCATTCCCCGATCATTGACCATGCCAGCGCCAGCGGCGAAACGGCGCCCGGTTACACCATGGCCGACTACACCCCCTCAACCGTCCCCGGCTGCCGCCTGCCCCATGCCTGGCTGGGTAAGCGGCGCGAGGGGCGAAGCCTGTATGACGCCCTGGGCCCGGAATACACCCTGCTGCGCACTGATCCCGATATCGATGTGTCACCCTTGCTGGACGCGGCGGCGGCCCAAGGCGTGCCGCTGGCCTTGCTTGATATCCCCAGCGAAACTCTCGGTCCCGCGCTGGTCATTGCCCGCCCCGACCAGCACATTGCCTGGCGGGGCGAGGCCGTGCCGGCAAATATCGATGCTCTTATTGGAAAGCTGTGCGCCGGTTGATCTTGAATTGGCCGACAATGACCTGGGACATCAGGGAATTTTCGCCAGATCGAAGGTAAATTCGTCGGCCGGGAAGCCACCGCCCTGGAGCGCTTCGGCCACCGGATCACCCGAAACAATTCCGGCCACCTGTTCGCGGTAGTCCTCGGCCGTATCCAGCGGTTTGTAGCCCAGGCGCGCGGCGTTGCCATTATCCCAGAAAGATTGCGGATTGTCGGAGACGCCATAGACGATCTCGTGCAGATAGTCCGCCTGGAGGCCCACATCCACCAGCCGGCAAAAATCGCCGTAGGAAAGCCAAGTGGACAGCATGCGGGCATCAACGGGTTCGGGAAAGCAGGAACCGATCCGCATGTGGTAGGATTTGAGGCCGTGTTTGAAGGCATAGAGCCGGCCCAAATCCTCGCAGAACGCCTTCGAGAGGCCATAGCGGGTGTCCGGACGGGGCTCGCATTTGTCGTCGATTTTGGTTGTGCGGTGATGAAAGCCGATGGCGTGGTTGGAGGAGGCGAACAGCACCCGATCAGCGCCCGCCTGATAGGCCGCCTCGAACATATGGATGCAGCCCAGAATGTTGGAATTGATGATGGTCCCCCAATCCGCCTCCACCGGCTGGCCGCCCAGATGAATGACCGCATCGACGCCCTCGGCTAGGGCCATGACGCCGTCCCGGTCCGCCATGTTGCATTGGACGATTTCCTCGCCCAGCCCCGCCGGCGCCATTTCGACGATATCCGCCAGGCGGATATGCGCGAACCGCCCCCTCAAATGCCGCCGCAGCTCCCGCCCCAGATTGCCGCCGGCGCCGGTGAGGAGGATACGGTTGATTGTCATTTTGCTGTCTTTCCGAATAAGCGTGGATGGAAATGTGGAGAGGCCGGATATCAGCTATTTCAGATCACGTTGTCAATCTGTCGGAGACTGCCCGGTGTCGTTGTCAAACCTGCAAGCACATGCGGGAAGACGCCGCCAATACATTATTGATCAACGTCCGACAGAAGGTGTTTAGAAATTTGCGATCAATTCGACTTCCAAGCGCGCATGCGCCGCATGGCTTCGGTGAATTGCGCGGGTGTCATTCTGGCGGCAACCAGGTCTCGTTTCTTTATCGCTTCGGCCCGGCGGGATGATGATAACGGCGGGTTACTGGCCGCGGCCATATCCAGGAAAATAAAGGCGCCGATATCGTCCCGTGGCACGCCTTGGCCCCGGAAATACAAACCACCAATCAGGAACTGAGCATCCGCATGGTTTTGACGTGCCGCCAATTCCTGCCATTTTATCGCCTTTGCCCTATCCTTGGGAACACCCAGGCCAAACCGGTATTTCAGACCAAGACGGTATTGGGCCGCAGCGTCACCCTTGGCGGCCGTATTCCGCAATTCCGTCACGGCATCGTCGCCTACGCTGTTTCGATTGTCGCTGTCGTGCTCGAGCAACTTGGCCAAATGGGTTTTCGCCTCGGCATCTCCCTGCTTGACAGCTCTGCGAAACCAATACTCCGCCTTCACGTAATTTTTCGAGACGCCATAGCAATCCCGATACATGACACCGAGCAGGGTCTGGGCCTCGGCATAGTCCTGCCGGGCGCCCTTGTGCACCCAGTCCGCCGCCATGACAGGATCAGACTCCACTCCAGTGCCAAGGAGATACATCAACCCAATTCTTAACTGTGACATCGCCCAGTTTTGTTCCGCCGCGTTGCGATACCAGACCAGAGCGATTGCCGGATCTTTCGGGACGCCCTTGCCGGTCTGATACATTTCGCCCATGGCGGTTTGGGCCGGGGCG
>JAYGEA010000081.1:0-1830 GCA_046582635.1 Alphaproteobacteria bacterium | reverse complement strand
ATCGGCCATGGTTTCCCCGCGCTCCAATTGCAGGTCATCGGCGTTCAGCACGATCGTCTGGCCGCCCAGTTGCCGCATGCCGACATCGAAAGAAACCCGTGTGCGGGTCGACGGCTGGATGAAAACCATGGCCAGAACCTTACCGGCCAGGGGCAGGTCCTCGTCCTGTACGCCCTTTGACTGGCCGTCGCGGGTTGTTTTTCGGGCCTTGGCGCGGTCCAGCATGGCGCGCAGATCGGCGCTGTCGATCAGATTGATGTCGAGAAAATGGCGCGGCTGCTTCACTGGCCAAGTTCCCGGCAAACATCTTCAAGGGCGGCAATGGCTTCATCAATATGCTCTGCCTCGATATTCAAGGGCGGCAGCATGCGCAGCACGTTATCGCCGGCGGGGGGCACCAGAACGCCTTTTTCACGCATGGCGGTGACCAGGTCCATATTGGGGAATTTGCATTTGATGCCCACCAACAGGCCGCGGCCGCGCACACCCTCGACCACCGCGTCGTTGCGTTGGCACAGATCTTCCAGACGGCTGCGCAGGACATCGCCCAGGCGCTCCACATTCTCGATAAAGCCGTCCGCCAGAATAACGTCCAGCACGGCGTTGCCGGCCGCCGCCGCCAGGGGATTGCCGCCGTAGGTGGAACCATGGGTGCCGGCCACCATGCCCTTGGCCGCATCGGATGTCGCCATGCAGGCGCCAATGGGGAAGCCACCGCCGATGCCCTTGCCCAGGGTGACCACATCGGGCGTTACGCCCGACCATTCATGGGCCAGCAAGCGCCCGGTGCGGCCCATGCCGGTCTGCACTTCATCAATGATCATCAGCAGGCCGTTGTCGTCGCAAACCTGGCGGATTTGCCGCATGACTTCGTCATCGACCACCAGCACGCCGCCTTCCGCCTGGATCGGCTCGATCATGATGGCGGCTGTTGCCGGTCCGATGGCGGCGTTGAGGGCGTCCATGTCGCCCACCGCCACATGATCGAAGCCGTCAACCTTGGGGCCAAAGCCGTCCAGAATTTTCTCCGTACCGGTGGCCGCGATGGTGGCCAGGGTGCGGCCATGGAAGCAATCATCGAAGGTAATGAGGCGATAGCGTTCGGGATTGCCGTTGGCATGATGAAACCGCCGGGCCAGTTTGATGGCGCACTCGTTGGCCTCGGCGCCTGAATTACAAAAGAACACCGTATCGGCGAAGCTGTTGGCGACCAGACGCTCCGCCAGGCGCTCCTGACCCGGAATGTTGTACAGGTTGGAGGTATGCATCAAGGTCGCGGCCTGCTTCTGAATGGCCTCCACCAGGTGGGGGTGGCTGTGGCCCAGGCACAGCACCGCCAGCCCGGTGGCGAAATCCAGATACTTGCCGCCCTTGGTGTCGTACATGTAGGCGCCTTCGCCCCGGTCGAACGCGATATCAATTCTGCCATATGTCGGCATGACCGCTGCTGTCATAACGGACCCCTCCTGCTCAATTTTCGCGGCCTTCGCTGCCGCTTGGGAAAGGGGCGGATTATCTATGCAAAACGGCGGCTGTCAACTTTTCTCCGTAGGATATGGCGTGTTATTGCGCGGTGTTTTGTTCATCATCGGGCGGGACGCCAAAATGCGCCCAGCGCTTGCGCCCGCCTTCGATGTCCAGATAGTGCAGCAGGGCCGAGATGGGGCGGTTGTCAAAAGCGGTGCTCGTGCCCGACATCAAGGCCTTGGCGGCCTCGTCAAAGGACATGCCGGGGCGATAGGCACGGGCCACTGACCATGCCGACAAAGGCATTGGCAACGGCGACAATGCGGGCGGTGGGCAGAATCTCTTCCCCGGCCAGGGCGGCGG
>JAYGEA010000328.1:0-17209 GCA_046582635.1 Alphaproteobacteria bacterium | reverse complement strand
GCACAAGATGGGCGCCATGGTGGCCGGCGCCCGCCTGGTAAGGGAAGAATTGTAAGCAAGTGTTAACCACGTTCGTTTAGAACCCGTTAGCGATCCCCATGGGATTATGCAGAGTTGCTAGAACGGCGAACGCCGTCCGTAAATTGGGACGCTGGACTGAATGACCTCGAACGTGGCCTCTAACGTGGTGGCACTGCCCGGAATTGGGATCGGCCCGCACACGCCCGTGCCCGCCGCCGCCAGCGCGTCCAGGACCGAGGCCGACAATCAGGATGGTCATCGCGGCAATGCCGCCAAGGATGGCCCACAACAAGCGCCTGCAAATAACAATGTCCCTGCGTCCAAGCCAAATTCACCCGTCGCATTAAATACTCTGCTGGCCGCCCAAGAGGATGCCGGCGCCGAGGCGGCTGAGACGCCAGCCAAACCCGAAGCCAAACACGAACAGGGCGGCGGGCAGCCCATGCAGTTGAGCGAGGGCGAACAAAAGCAGGTTGTACAGCTGAAGAAAAACGACGCCGAAATCCGCCGTCACGAACAGGCCCATGCGGCCGCCGGCGGCCAATATGCCGGTGCCCCGCAATATAGTTATACTAACGGCCCGGACGGCAAACGTTATGCCAATGCGGGCCATGTCTCCATTGATGTCAGCCCGGTGGCCGGCGCAAGGGCAAGCGACCATGGAAAAGATGGACGTGGTCCAGCGCGCCGCCAATGCGCCCGCCGAGCCATCGGGCGCGGATCGTTCCGTTTCGGCCAAGGCGGCCGCCACCAAACAGGCGGCACAGATTGAAGTGGCGCAGTTGAAAGCAGACGAGTCCTCCAAAACCAGAGGCGACGGCGAGGTCGATGAGGCGCCCCCGTCAATTGGCATTCCCAAGACGGATGACGCCCCTGCCGAGGCAGGCAAAAGCGAAACAAACGCCTCGACGCAGGCTAAAACAGCCGGGGTCTCGCACGCTGCGGCCGCTGCCGCTTACGCAGCACCCCTGAACGCCATCGCCGGTTCCTGAATTTCCCCATCGTTTTCATGAGTATTCGCCATACGGGGAACGCGGCCCTATGATTGCCGCTTGATTTATTGCCATGGGCGGGAGGGCACCTCTTTTGGCTGACACATTCCAGGGCGCCTGTCTGTGCGGCGACGTGCGTTTTAAACTTGTGCCGCCCAGCCTGTTCTGCGCCTATTGCCATTGCGACTATTGCCGGGCCGCCCACGGGGCTGCCTTCGTGACGTGGGTCGGCGCATCGGAGGAACGGTTCGAACTGGACGACCCGAATGGCCGCTTGATCTGGCACCCCTCATCGAAGCAAAGCCGGCGCGGCTTTTGCGGACAATGCGGCAGTACGCTGTTTTTTGCGTCCGATCTGGCGCCGGGGGAGATACACGTGGCCCGCGCCCTGATCCGGGGTGAGATCGACCGGCTACCCGAAGCCAACACCTTTCATGATCAACGGGTGCACTGGGTCGAAATATCCGGCGATCTGGCAAACTATGACAGCGACGGCCCGGAACTGAACCACTATCGCGATATCAAGACCTTGGATTAGGGCACGTCGCGGCTAATCCAGCAATAATCCCGCCAGATGTTTGCGGTGATGGGCGCCATCGCCGTGTTGCTGTTCGCACCACAGGGCGCGGCGGCGGTAAAGCTGGGCATCGCATTCATAGGTAAAACCAAAAGCGCCGTGAAACTGAATAGCCCGGTCGGAGGCGAAGGCGAAGGCGTCCGCCGCTTGGGCCTTGGCCATACGCACAGCCACCTCGCCCCGGCCTTCGTTTATATCGAACACCGTCGCCGCATGATAAAGATGCGAGCGGGCCTGCTCCATCCCCACCAGGGCATCGACCATGGGGTGTTTCAGGGCCTGATAGGCGCCGATAAAATGGTCGAACTGGCGCCGCGTGGTCAGGTAATCCACCGTGACATTGATAACGCCCGCCGTGCCGCCGCACATCTCCGCCGCAGACAACAAACAGACCGCCAGGTGCAGGCGATGCAGATTGACCATAGGCAGCAGATTATCCAGGGGAATGGATACACCGTCCAGGCTTAGGGCATGGCTGCGCCGGCTTTCATCGATCACGATCTCGCGGCGCATGGCATCCGCGCCAAGATCTGACGGCTCCAACAACACCACATGAGGTTCCCCATCCAGTTCCACGGATACCAGGAACAGATCAGCCAATTCGGCGTCGGTGACGAAGGTCTTGCCGCCGCGCAGATGCAACCTGTCGCCATCCCGCGTGGCGCCGCAGGTCAGGTTGGTCAGGTCCCAATCGCCATGGGCCTCGGTCAACGCAAGTGCGGCGACGGTACCGGCGGCCAGTTGTGGCAGCCATTGGGATTGCTGAGCCTCGCTGCCGCCCTGCAATATGGCCTGCGCCGCCAAGGTGGTCGAGATCAGGGGAGAGGAAAACAGACTGCGGCCCATGGGCTCCACAATCACCACCACCTCGCCCAGGCCAAGGCCGCTGCCGCCGTATTCTTCCGGAATGGCGATGCCGAGCCAGCCCAGGTCGGCTATCTCCCGCCATAGTTCAGGCGTAATGCAGCTCTCCGCCGCCAACTGCCGGCGCACCGCGTCCATGGGGGATTTATTGGCCGAGAAAGTCTCGGCGATTTCCAGCAACTGCTGTTGCTCGTCGGTGAAGATGATGTCCGCCTGTTCGCTCATAACACGCCTCGTCTAATCTTGTTTGGGCAGGCCCAGGACCCGCTCGCCGACGATATTCTTTTGGATCTGACTGGTACCGCCGCCGATGGTGCCGGAAAACGCATTGAAATAGCCCCTTTGCCACCGCCCCCGATCCACCGCGTCACCGTCGCCCACATAGCGGGACGCATTGGCGCCCTGCAAGGTGACGGCGAACTGGTTCAGACGCCGGCGCCATTCCGATCCCGTCAACTTGCGGGACAGGGCGATGGAGGCGGGCCGTTCGGAGATCAAGGCCGGGATCTTGGACCGGCTATTGTTCAGCGCCATGCCGCGCTCCTCCATCAGGAAGGAAACCAATTGATCGCGCACCAGGGGGTCCTCTATGGCGGGACGGCCGTCGCGCATGGCATGGCGGGCCAAATCGACGACCTCCGTTGCGGACACTGTCATGGAGGCGACGCCGCCGGCCTGGCCGCCGCTGACCGCGCGCTCGAACGTCAGGGTTTTCATGGCCACTTGCCAGCCGCCGCCCTCCTCGCCGATCAGGCAGCTTTCCGATATCCGGGCATCGTTGAAAAATGTTTGGGTGAAGCCGTGTTCGCCGGTCAATTTCTTGATCGGCGAAGGATCAACGCCGGCGATCTTCATGGGTGCGAGAAAATAGCTGAGGCCTTCGTATTTGGTATTGGTCTGGGTATCCGTGCGAGCCAGCAGAATTATGTAATCCGCATAAGCGCCAAGCGAAGTCCAGATCTTGGAGCCGTTCAGGATGAACTCATCGCCCTCGCGGGTGGCCCGCAATTGCACGTTGCCCAGGTCCGAGCCATGGTCAGGCTCGGAAAATCCCTGGCACCAGATGTCTTCGGCGCTGAGGATCCGCTTTACATAGGCCTGTTTCTGAGCCTCCGACCCCATGTGCAAAATCAACGGGCCGGCCCAGTTGAGGCCGATGGTATTGGTCATGAAGGGCACGTTCTGGCGCACCATTTCCGCCGTGGCGATATCCTGAAAGGCCTGATCCCCGCCGCCGCCGCCATATTCCGCCGGCCAGGCCAGGCCCAGATAGCCGGCCTCATAGACCCTGCGCTGCCAATCACGGAGGAATTCGAACTGCTGGTCGGTGCCCACCTCCATAAAACTCTGGGGCAGGAGGAAGCCTGGATCTCTAGGCGTATTTTCCAGCAACCAGGCAGAGACCTCGGCACGGAATTCATTCAGTTCTTGATCCGATATACTCATTTACATAATTCTCCCATGGCTCCTAGGCGGCGGTCCGGATACCGGAAAAGGCCGCGATCTTCCAAACGGTGTCCCGTTTCTGCAAGATATAGAAAGCTTCAATATATTCGGTGGGACTGTCGTCTTCCCGGCAGCGGGTCGAGGTAATCACCACATGGGCCTTCCGCTCATCAATATGGGTGACCTCGTATTCGGCCTTCACATGATGGAAGCCCATCATCTCGCGCAGCTTTTGCGGATCAAATGGATAGCGATCCCGCATCTGCACCTCGTCTTCGGTGATATAGGCCACGGGCAGATGCACATGGGCCTGCATGTCGTCCCTGGTACCACTTTCGAGGGCGCCTTCATAATCATGCAAAACGGCCAGCACCTCGGCCACCAATTCATCGCGTCTGGACATCACCAATCCTCTTTTGATTACGTAATCTTTACCTGAAACAAGGATAACCAGGACAACAGGGTTTGGCCACGGCCTCATGCGCTGCCATGACGACCGGCGGTGGAGGATACAGTTTCATGTCTGTCTATGAACTGATCGGGATTGGCGATGCGCTGCGTCCATTATTTGAACGCTGGGACAAAGCGCGGGACGGCAGATCCATCCCGGCGCGGTCCGATTTCGATCCCCTGAGCCTGCCCAGGGAACTGCTGCCCTACATAGTACTTCTGGAAGTGCAGCACCAACCCCGGCGCTTTCGATTTCGCCTCATGGGAACGGCGGTGGCGGAAATGCTGGGCGAGGATTGGACCGGCATGTACCTGGACCAATTGCCAAAGGCAAATCAACAGGTGATCGATCAATATGAAGAGACCGTTAAAAAGCAGGCGCCAACGGAATTTCAGAATCAATACATAAAATTCGACCCCTCTCTGCGGCGCAAACGCATGATGCACGACCGCAGTCTATTGTTGCCGCTGTCGAACGACGGCAAAGTCGTGAACATGCTGATGGGCGCGACCTCGATCACGCCGGTTAATTGATCCCGATGGGCCGTCGCAAAATTTCGACTGGTGACACCTTTCTAGCCGGCTGCCGTTGCACCACATGGCTACCAAGGGTACAAAAGCCGCAAGGATTCACGGGTCAGATTCTTAGGCAGGAATCTGCGTTTAACAGGTACGCGTCGGGAAAGGATAACAACAATGGCACGGAACAAGATTGCATTGATCGGGGGCGGCAACATCGGCGGCACCTTGGCGCATTTGGCGGGCCTCAAGGAAATGGGCGACGTGGTGATGTTCGACATCGTCGATGGTCTGCCTCAGGGCAAAACGCTGGATCTGGCCGAATCATCCTCCGTGGAAGGGTTCAACGCCTCGCTTTCGGGCAGCAACAAATATACCGCCATCAAGGGCGCCGACGTGATCATCGTCACCGCCGGCGTGGCGCGCAAGCCGGGCATGAGCCGGGACGACCTGCTGGGCATTAATATCAAGGTCATGCAGCAGGTCGGCGAGGGCATCAAAAAACATGCCCCCAACGCCTTTGTCATCTGCATTACCAATCCACTGGATGCCATGGTCTGGGTGCTGCGCGAAATTTGCAGCCTGCCCGCCAACAAGGTGGTCGGCATGGCCGGCGTGCTGGACAGTGCCCGCTTCCGCTATTTTCTGGCCGAAGAATTCGATGTCTCCGTTGAAGACGTCACCGCCTTCGTCCTCGGTGGCCATGGCGATACCATGGTGCCCCTGGCGCGCTATTCCACCGTGGCCGGCATCCCCCTGCCCGATCTGGTCAAAATGGGCTGGACCACAAAGGAACGCCTGGACAAAATTATCCAACGCACGCGGGACGGCGGGGCGGAAATCGTTGGCTTGCTAAAAACCGGTTCGGCGTTTTATGCCCCGGCTTCGGCCGCCATCCAGATGGCGGAGAGTTATCTGGGTGATCAAAAACGCGTGCTGCCCTGCGCCGCCCAATTGACCGGACAATACGGCGTCAAGGATATGTATGTGGGTGTGCCCGTGGTGATCGGCGCCAAGGGGGTGGAGCGGATCGTGGAAATCTCCATGAATAAGTCAGAGAAAAAAGCCTTCGACAGCTCGGTCGCCTCGGTCAAGGAACTGGTCGCGGCTTGCAAAAAGCTGGATCCGTCCTTGGGCAAAAAAAGCCAAGCCCCGGAAAGCGGCTAAGAAAAAATAATCAGAAGTACAACTGAATGTCACCAGTAAGCATATGGGGTTGCGATGAATATTCATGAACATCAGGCCAAGGACGTCCTGAAAAAGTACGGCGTCAGCGTCCCGAAGGGCGGCGCGGCCTATAGCGTGGACGAGGCGGTCAAGGTCGCCGAGGGGCTGCCGGGACCCGTCTATGTGGTCAAGGCACAGATCCACGCCGGCGGCCGGGGCAAGGGCGGCGGCGTCAAACTGGCCAAGTCCATCGACGAAGTGCGCAGTCTGGCCACGGAAATCCTGGGCATGAACCTGATCACCCATCAGACCGGGCCGGGCGGCAAGATCGTCAACCGCCTGTACATCGAAGACGGCTGCGATATCGCCCGCGAGCTGTACCTTTCCGCCGTGATGGACCGGGGCACCTCCCGCATCGCCATCATGGCCTCGACCGAGGGCGGCATGGATATCGAAGCCGTTGCGGAAGAAACGCCGGAGAAAATCCAGACCCTGGTGATCGACCCCATTGCCGGCCTACAGGGCCATCATGCCCGCCGCCTGGCCTATAGCCTGGGACTGGAAGGCAAACAGGTTGGTTCCGCCGTCAAGCTGATTACGGCGATGTACAAGACCTTTGTGGAACTGGACGCCTCCCAGGTGGAGATCAACCCCATGGTGGTCACCGGGGCCGGCGATGTCATGGCCTTGGATGCCAAGATGAATTTTGACGACAACGCCCTGTACCGACACGCCGATATCGAGGCGCTGCGGGATCCGACGGAAGAAGACCCCGCCGAATTGGAAGCCGCCAAGGCGGAATTGAACTATATCCGTCTGGACGGCAGCATCGGCTGCATGGTCAATGGCGCCGGCCTGGCCATGGCAACCATGGATATCATCAAACTGCATGGCGGCGAGCCGGCGAATTTCCTGGATGTCGGCGGCGGCGCCACCAAGGAGAGGGTGACCCAGGCCTTCAAGATCATTCTCTCGGACCCGAACGTCCAGGGTATTTTGGTCAACATCTTTGGCGGCATCATGCGCTGCGATATTATTGCCGAGGGCGTGGTGGCCGCGGCCCGCGAGGTATCATTGGACAAACCCCTGGTGGTCCGCCTGGCCGGCACCAATGTGGAACAGGGCAAGGAGATCATGGCTAATTCCGGCCTGACAATTATCTCCGCCGATGATTTGGGCGATGCCGCCGCGAAAGTGGTCACCGCCGTGAAGGAGGCCGCGTAATGGCTGTACTGGTCGACAAGAATACCAAAGTGATCTGCCAGGGCTTCACCGGCAATCAAGGGACCTTTCATTCCGAACAGGCCATCGCCTACGGCACCCAAATGGTCGGCGGCGTCTCGCCGGGCAAGGGCGGGGAAAGCCATCTGGGCCTGCCGGTATTCGATACCATGGCGGATGCGGTGGAGACGGCGGGGGCCAATGCCTCGGTCATTTATGTGCCGCCCCCTTTTGCGGCCGATGCCATATTGGAAGCTATCGATTGCGAAATCGAGCTGGCCATTTGCATTACCGAAGGCATTCCCGTGCTGGACATGGTGACGGTGAAGCGCGCCTTGCAGGCATCGGGCAAGACCCGGCTGATCGGACCCAACTGTCCCGGCGTCATCACGCCCGATGAGTGCAAGATCGGCATCATGCCCGGCCACATCCACACCCGCGGCAGGATCGGCGTGGTCTCCCGTTCGGGCACCCTGACCTACGAGGCCGTGGGGCAGACCACGGCGGCGGGTTTGGGTCAGACCACCTGTATCGGTATTGGCGGCGACCCCATCAACGGCACCAATTTCATCGATTGCCTGGAGATGTTCCTGGGCGATGACGAGACCGAAGGCATCGTCATGATCGGCGAGATCGGCGGCACGGCCGAGGAAGAGGCGGCCGAATTCATCAAGCAATCATCAATCAAGAAGCCCATGGTCGGCTTCATCGCCGGTGTCACGGCACCGCCCGGCCGGCGCATGGGCCATGCGGGCGCCATTATATCGGGCGGCAAGGGTACGGCCGGCGACAAGATGGAGGCCATGCGCAGCGCCGGCATCGAAGTCGCTGATTCACCAGCGGATTTGGGCCGCACGATGCTGAAGGTAATGAACGGTTAACCATGTTTCCGGCAGTATGGCCGGGACTAACAATGGTATTGGGAGCGGCGGCAGAAAGCCGCCGGTGGCTATATGTCCATAACGGACGAGACGGGCGCCGATCTCGAGGGATCATCGTTTCTGTATGGCGCCAACAGCGCCTTTATTGAACAGCTTTACCAGCGATACCTGACCTTCCCCAACTCGGTGGACGCCTCCTGGCAGCAGTTCTTCGCCGAACTGGGCGACGAGGCGGAGGCCGTGGTGGCCGAGGTCCGCGGCGCCCCCTGGGCGCCACGCTCTGGCCTGGAAAGCCGCGCGGACGCTTACACGGCCGACAACGAAGGCAGCGCCATCCTGGATGGCGCCCGGCGCGCCCCCAGTGCCATGGGTGCCATCACCTCCGCCCAGGTGCGTCAGGCCACCATGGACAGTCTCCGCGCCCTGATGCTGATCCGCAACTACCGTGTGCGCGGGCATCTGCACGCGCGCCTGGATCCCCTGGACCTGCAGAAATCCGTGCATCATTCGGAACTGGATCCACGCAGCTTTGGCTTCACGGACGGCGATCTGGACCGGCCGATTTATATCAACTACGTCCTCGGGCTGGAAAATGCCACTTTGCGGGAAATCCTGGATATCCTGAACCGCACCTATTGCGGCTCCATCGGGGTGGAGTTCATGCACATCATGGGCGCCAACGAAAAATCCTGGATTCAGGAACGGATCGAGGGCCGGGGCAAGGAAGTCAGCCTGACGGACCATGAAAAACGCCAGATCCTGCGCGAACTGGTGGAGGCAGAGGGCTTTGAAAGTTTCCTCCAGGTCAAGCATCCGGGCACCAAGCGGTTCGGCCTGGACGGCGGTGAAAGCCTGATGCCCCTGCTGCATTCCGTATTGATCCGGGCGGCGCAACTGGGCGTGCGGGAAATCTCCCTGGGCATGCCCCATCGTGGCCGCCTGAACGTGCTTTCCAATTTGATGCGCAAGCCGTTCACGGCAATCTTTTCCGAATTTCAGGGCCAATCCGGCCATCCCCAGGACGTCCAGGGCTCGGGCGATGTGAAATATCACCTGGGCACCTCGGCTGATCGGGAGTTGGGCGGCCATATGGTGCATCTTTCGCTGGCCGCCAACCCCTCGCATCTGGAGGCCGCCGACCCCATGGTTCTGGGCAAGGCGAGGGCCAAGCAGGATCAGATGAACGATCACGAGCGGGGCAAGGTCATGGCCTTGTTGATGCATGGCGATGCCGCCTTTGCCGGACAGGGCCTGGTGGCGGAATGTTTTTCACTCTCGGATCTGGATGGTTACACGGTAGGCGGCACCATTCATATCATCGTCAACAATCAGATCGGCTTTACCACCAATCCCAACCTTTCCCGCTCCTCGCCCTACCCCTCGGACGTGGGCAAGATGGTGCAAACACCCATTTTCCACGTCAACGGCGACGACCCGGAGGCGGTTTGCTATATCGGCAAGATCGCCACGGAATTCCGCCAACAGTTCAAAAAAGATGTCATCATCGACATGTACTGCTATCGCCGCCACGGCCATAACGAGGGCGATGAGCCGGCCTTTACCCAGCCTTTGATGTACAAGGCCATTGGCCAGCATCCCACCTCGCGCACCATCTATTCCAAAAAACTGGTGAGCGATGGGGTGATCAGCCAGGAAGAGGCCGACAACGGCGTGGCCGATTTCCAGGCCCGCATGGAAAAGGATTTCGAGGCCGCATCGGGCTACAAACCGAACAAGGCCGACTGGCTTGGAGGACAATGGCAGGGTTTTGAGACGGCCCGTGGCGAGGCCCGGCGCGGCGATACCTCCGTCAAACTGCGCACCTTGAAAAAAATCGGCACGGTTCTAACGGAAACGCCGGATGATTTCAACGTGCACCGCACCATCAACCGTCAGCTCACCGCCAAGCGGGCTCTTATCGACAGCGGTGAAGGCATCGATTGGTCCACGGCGGAGGCCTTGGCTTTCGGATCGTTATTGATGGAGGGTTTCCCGGTTCGGCTATCGGGCCAGGACAGTGCGCGGGGCACGTTTTCGCAGCGCCATTGCCAATTCATTGATCAGATTGACGAACATACCTATACGCCATTAAACAATCTGGATAACAAACAGGCCAATTTCGAGGTGATCAATTCCGCCCTCTCGGAAGCGGCGGTGCTGGGCTTCGAATACGGCTATTCCATGACCGAGCCGCGCGCCCTGGTTATGTGGGAGGCGCAGTTCGGAGATTTCGCCAACGGCGCCCAAGTCATTATCGATCAATTCATCTCGTCGGGAGAAAGCAAATGGCTGCGCATGAGCGGCCTGGTCATGCTGCTGCCCCATGGCTTTGAAGGTCAGGGGCCGGAACATTCATCGGCCCGCCTGGAACGCTATTTGCAGCTTTGCGCGGAAGACAACATGCAGGTGGCGAACTGCACATCGCCGGCTAACTATTTTCATATCCTGCGCCGGCAGCTGCACCGCAAATTCCGCAAGCCGTTGATTTTGATGACGCCGAAGTCATTACTTCGCCACAAACGCTGTGTCTCGAAACTGTTGGAACTGGGGCCGGGCTCCACCTTCCACCGGGTTCTGTGGGACGAGGGGGAGGGCGACCGGGACATTCTGACCACCGATGACAAGATTAAGCGCGTGGTGCTGTGCAGCGGCAAGGTCTATTTCGATCTGGAAGAACAACGCAACGCCGCCAAAAAGAAGAACGTCTATATCTTGCGGCTGGAGCAGCTCTACCCCTTCCCGGCCGTGGCCTTGAACCAGGAGCTGTCCCGCTTCCCCAAGGCCGATGTGGTCTGGTGCCAGGAAGAACCGCAAAACATGGGCGCCTGGTGGCACGTCTTCCCCCGCCTGGAAACGGTTCTCGAGGAATTGAAGCACAAAACCAAACGGCCAAAATACGCCGGCAGAGCGGAAAGCGCATCGACCGCCGCCGGCTCCATGGCTGTACATCAGATGGAACAAGCCACCTTGGTGGCCGAAGCGCTGGGACTGTAAGCATACTCAAAAGGACGAGGGCCCTTTAGATGATTGATATCGTGGTTCCCACACTGGGTGAATCCGTGACCGAGGCGACCGTGGCCAGATGGCTGAAGCAGCCGGGCGAGGCCGTGGCACAGGATGAACCCCTGGTGGAGTTGGAGACCGACAAGGTCGCCGTTGAAATCCCCGCCCCCGCCGCCGGCGTCCTGACCGAGATCGCCGCCCCGGAGGAAACTGTCGTCGCCATGGGCGGTCTGTTGGGCCGCATGGACGAAACCCAGACGGCGGCGGCAGCGCCGACGCCGGCAGCACCGGTTGCCGCGCCGCCGACACCCGCGGCACCCGCCACGCCGGTCGCGCCCGCCGCACCCGTCGCCCAATTGTCACCCGCCGTGCGCAGATTGGTGCAGGAACACGGCCTGGACGCCAACGCAATTTTGCCCACCGGCAAGGATGGCCGGCTGTTGAAGGAAGACGTGCTGAACCATATCAGTGCCGGCGGCGCGGCCGCCGCACCGCCAATCGCACCGGGGGCAACCCCGGCGGCAACCCCGCCACCGCCCGCGCCTTCAACGCGGCAAGTTGTACCGGCGGCCAATGTCGCCGCCGCGCCGGCCGGCAATATCGACGTTGGCGGCCGTCCCAATGCGGCCTTGGAAGAAATTGTCCGCATGACCCGCCTGCGCAAGACAATTGCGCGGCGCCTCAAGGAAGCTCAGAACACCGCCGCCATGCTGTCCACCTTCAACGAAGTGGATATGTCGGCGGTGATGGCGGCGCGGCGCAAATACCGCGATATTTTTGAAAAACGCCATGGCAGCCGCCTCGGTTTCATGTCCTTCTTTGTCCGCGCCTGTACCCAGGCCCTGGCCGAGGTGCCGGCGGTCAATGCGGAAATCGACGGCGACAACCTGATCTACAAAAATTACTACAACGTGGGCGTCGCCGTGGGCACGCCGCAAGGTTTGGTGGTGCCCGTGTTACGCGACGCGGATCGTATGTCATTTGCCGATATTGAAGGCAGCATCGTCGATTACGGCCGCCGGGCCCGGGACGGTAAGCTGACCATTGACGAGATGCAGGGCGGCACCTTCACCATCTCCAACGGCGGGGTTTATGGCTCCCTCCTCTCCATGCCGATCCTGAACCCGCCGCAATCGGCCATCCTGGGCATGCACAAGATCCAGGACCGGGCCATGGTGGTAGACGGCGAGGTGGTGGCGCGGCCCATGATGTATCTGGCGCTCAGCTACGACCATCGCATCATCGATGGCCGCGAGGCGGTGACCTTCCTGGTCCGGGTCAAGGAATGCATTGAAGAACCCGAACGTCTGTTGTTCGAGATTTAGCGAGGGTTTGTGATGGCGGAAGATATTTTTGACGTTGTCTTCATCGGCGCCGGGCCGGGCGGCTACGTGGGCGCCATCAAGGCGGCGCAATTGGGTCTCTCCACCGCCTGCGTCGAAATGCGCGGCACCCTGGGCGGCACCTGTTTGAATGTGGGCTGCATCCCATCCAAGGCCCTGCTGCAATCATCGCATCTTTACCACGAGGCCGAGGCCGAATTTGCCCAACACGGCATTAAGACCGGCGGGCTGACCCTGGACCTCCACGCCATGATGGCCCGCAAGGACGAGGTTGTGAGCGGCCTGACCATGGGCATCGAAGGCCTGTTCAAGAAAAACAATGTCACCTACATACCCGGTCGGGGACGCATCGCCTCGCCTGGATCGGTACAGGTCGAATTGAAGGCGGGCGGCGAACGCACCTTGACGGCGGAGAACATCGTCATTGCCACCGGTTCCGACGTCATGGGCCTGCCGGGCGTGGAGATTGACGAGAAGACCATTGTTTCCTCCACCGGCGCGCTGTCGCTGACCAAGGTGCCAAAACATTTGGTGGTCATTGGCGGCGGCTATATCGGCCTGGAAATGGGCTCCGTCTGGGGCCGTCTGGGCGCAAAGGTCACGGTGGTTGAGTTCCTCGACCGCATCACGCCGGGCATGGATAGCGAATTGTCCCGCCACCTGCAGCGCGCCTTGAGCGGCCAGGGCATGGCGTTCCGTCTGGGCACCAAGGTGACAGCTGTCAAAAAATCCGGAAGCGGCGTGGAGTTGACACTTGAATCCACCAAGGACGGTGATAGGGAAACTCTCAAGGCCAACGTTGTTCTGGTCTCCATCGGCCGCAAGCCCTTCACCGATGGATTGGGCCTGGCGGAGGCGGGCGTCACCATGGACAACCGCGGCTTCATTCCCGTGGACGAGGATTACCAGACCAACATCGCCGGCATCTTCGCCATTGGCGATGTCCTGCCCGAGGTCCCCATGCTGGCCCACAAGGCCGAGGAAGAAGGCGTCGTGGTGGCGGAAAAGATCGCCGGCCATGTTGGCAGTGTCAATTACGGCGCCATGCCAGGGGTCTGCTACACCTGGCCCGAGGTTGCCACCGTGGGCCGCTCGGAAGATGAATTGAAGGCGGACGGCATTGCCTACAACAAGGGCCGTTTCAGCTTCGCCGCCAACAGCCGGGCACGGTCCAGCGGTGACAACGAAGGCGGCTTTGTCAAACTGCTCGCCGACAAGGCAACCGACCGCCTGCTGGGCGCCCACATCATCGGCCCCGATGCCGGCACCCTGATCGCCGAACTGGTTCTGGCGCTGGAAATGGGCGCCTCCTCGGAAGACATCGCCCTGACCTGCCATGCCCATCCCACCTTGAACGAAGCCGTCAAGGAAGCCGCGCTGGCCGTGACCGGCAAGCCGCTGAATATGTAGTCAACATGCCCGCCGAATTACCTGACAGCACTGCTCTCCCGAGCCTCAAAATCGTCAATGTCGAACCGATCCTGCTGCGCGCGCCTATCGAAACGCCGATCGTCACGTCATTCGGGACCATCAGTGAACGGGCCGTGCTGCTGGTACGGGTGGAAGATGGCGATGGCGCTGTCGGCTGGGGCGAGGTGTTCGGGAATTTTCCGACCCATGGCGCCGAGAACCGGGCCCATCTGATCCGCGATTATCTGGCGCCCATCGTCCTGTCCAAAAGTTGGGACAGCCCGGCCGAGGCGTTTGCGGCACTGACCCGCCAAACCCACATCATCACCTTGCAAATTGGCGAACCCGGCCCCTTTGCCCAGGCCATCGCCGGCATCGATATCGCCCTGTGGGACCTGACCGCGCGGCGTATGGGCGCGCCCCTGTGGCGTTTGCTGGGCGGTGGCCGGGACGCGGTGCCCGCCTATGCCTCCGGCCTCAATCCCCAAGGTTTTGAAGCCACGGTCGAGCGAAAACTAAACGAGGGTTATAACGCTTTCAAAATAAAGACCGGCTTTGGCCGGGATACCGACCTCGCGGGCCTGGGCAAAATGCGGGCGCTGATCGGCAAGGGGCGGCTGATGACGGATATCAACCAAGGCTGGGATTTGCCGACGGCCCGCGCGAACTGGCCGGCCTA
Organism: Alphaproteobacteria bacterium; assembly: GCA_046582635.1. Classification (GTDB taxonomy): domain Bacteria; phylum Pseudomonadota; class Alphaproteobacteria. Next base: position 2,636 of record JAYGEA010000328.1, on the reverse strand, counting down.
TTCAGAGTTTGACCTGGGCTGGATTGAGGAGCCCCTGCCCGCCGATGCGCCATTGGAAGATTGGCAACAGCTTGCCGCGGCGCCTGGTGCGCCCATAGCGGCCGGCGAGAACCTGCTGGGCGACCGCCAATTCGATGCCCATATCGCGGCCGGCGTATTTGGCGTGGTTCAGCCCGATATGTGCAAGTGGGGCGGATTTTCGAAAACCCTGCCCCTGGCCCGGCGCATTATCGCGGCGGGCCAATGTTATTGCCCGCACTTTCTGGCCGGCGCCATCGGTCTGATGGCATCAGCCCATTGCCTGGCCGCCGCCGGCGGTGAGGGCCTGTTGGAGATCGACGCCAACACAAACCCCCTGCGCGATCAACTTACCAGCGGCCTGCCGGCCATCGTCGAGGGGAAAATGACCTTGCCCGAAGGCCCCGGCCTTGGCGTTGAGCCGGACCCAGCGTTCATGCAGGCCTTCCGCGTTGAATGACCTCATATCACCTTGCGATAATCGGACTATTCCACCTGGTCGGTGATTTGGCGGCACAGGGTCAGGACACTGGGGGCAACAACATCCAGACGCTCCGGCGCCTGGCGCAGGCCGGCGGAGGCGGAGCGGAGCATGGTCTGGTTCATTCGGCTTTGAGAAACTGTTTCCAAAAATACCTTGGACTGTTCCGCCACCATCTCGGCTTCCATCAAACGATCTTCCGGCAGGCGCGTCAAAATATCCCGCAGTCCGCTGAATGAGCGGCGCAAATTACGCTGCACCGCCTCGTCCCCGGCAGGCATATCTTCAACGCCGTCAATCACAAGTTTCATGGTGCGTCTTATTTCACTGGAATCTGCCATTATCCGCCATTGCGCCTGTTCGAACGTTGCCTTCGATTGCGGCCCATCTTGCCAGCGCGGAAGCAAAGTTGCGAGTGGAATTTTGCCCTATTTACAGCCCCATGCGCTTGCCAATAACATTTCGTAGAATTTCCGAGGTGCCGCCGCCAATGGGGCCCAGGCGCGCCTCGCGGAACAATCGCTGCATCTCGCCCGCCATATAGCCGGCACCACCCATAATCTGCATGCCCAGATCGGCAACCTTGAAGTTATTCTCGGTCGCGACCACCTTGGCGGTGGTGGTCTCCAGCACCGCATCTTCGCCCGCATCCAACATTCGGGCGGCGTGAAAGGTTGCCAGACGGGCACCCTCGGTCAGCATGTGCATGTCGGCCAGTTTATGGCTGATCGCCTGGTAGGCGGTTATGGTCTTGCCGAAGGCCTTGCGGTTGGTGGCAAAATCCTTGGCCAGCTCCAATATCCGCATGCAATGCCCGGCCGATGTGGCGGCCAGCAGCAACCGTTCCTGGTTCAAGCCTCGCATCAACATGGGCCAGGCCCCACCCTCCTCGCCCAACAGATTTGCGGCGGGAATGCGGACCTCATCAAAGAAGACCTCGTTCGGCAGCGAAGTGCGCGAGCCCAAGGGGTCCATGGGCCGGATGGTCAGGCCCTCTGTCCTGCTGTCCACCAGAAACAGGCTGAGGCCTTTATGTCCGGCGTCTGGATCGGTCTTGGCGGAGACCACCATCCAATCGCTGACATGGGCGTTGGTGATATAGATCTTTTGCCCATTGATGACATAGTCGCCCCCCCGCCGCACCGCCCGGGTGCGGATGCCGGCGGCATCGGATCCGCTGTCGGGTTCGCTATAGGCGATGCACATTTTCAATTGCCCCTTGATCAGGAGCGGCAGCATCCGGCGGCGCTGTTCTTCGGAGGCATGATACTGCAGGTGCGAGGCGCCATAGATCGACCTGGTCATGAAAGAGGAGCGGATACCGTAGTGCTAATAGCCCATGGCCTCGATAAACACCGCCATGTCCATGTTGGAGGCCCCCGCCCCGCCGTACTCCTCGGCAATGGGCAAGCCCAGCCAGCCGTCCGCCGCGATGGCCTGAAAGGCCGCCTCGGGAAAGGACGAGGTTTTGTCCAGCTCCAGCATCTTGCCGGCCGGCAAAACCCGGCCCAAGAGGCCAAGGATGCTGTCGCGCATGAGGATCCGTTCGTCACTAAAGCCAAAGGTCTTGTACGCCATGGCACTCTCTATCTTTGTTCTTATTTTGCCCAAAAAGCCCGCAACTGATCCACCTCTCCCCCCGCCCCATCCCTCAATCGGCGCTCACGGTGGCGGCCCCGTCGTATTGTTCCATCACCGCCCGGCCGCTGTCGGTCAGACGGCAAACCAACCATTCAGGCTTCAAGGGATTAGCAAACCAGGGTTCGGCCCAGCCGGCCTTGACGCAGGCGCGAATGGTGCGGGGATCGATTTCCTGGCCATGGTCGTCGAACAGGGGCAACTTTCCACCGGGCTGAGACAGGCCCCGGTTGAGATAACGCATTTGGCTCTTGCTTGGTTTTGCCATGGGGCCAAGCCTATGCCAAATCGACCGCCAGGCAAAGCGCCGGCGTACCGGAGAGGCCTATTCGATGGGTCCGTAAGCGGGGTGAGTTGGTCCGTCAAATGCCGGCGGTCACGGCCCCATTAACTTTGCGCTAACCATGACTCCGATTCGAATAGCCGATTCGAAAAAAGTTACAATTCAGGATTCATTAACGACGATAAGGACTTGACAAAATGGTGCGGCGCAACATAT
>JAYGEA010000301.1:0-2940 GCA_046582635.1 Alphaproteobacteria bacterium | reverse complement strand
CTGAGGGGCCCCTTATCGCCGTCGGGAATGGACAGAACGCCAATATGGGGTTCCACCAGGAAAGACTCGCGTTCGACCCTAGTCATAGTTGTGGTCATTCGGGCCTCCTGAAAGGGTGCTAGTAGCTCGGTTTGGCGGGATGCGGCGTTAGCTGCAATTCGTGGGTCCAGCAGGGTTTGTCCTGGCCGTGCAGATAGTAGAAAGCCTCGGCAATCTTGACCGGGTTCATCACCATGTCCGGATTTTCCCGCGCCCGCGACAGCGCCCTCGTGCCCGGAGAATCGATCAGGCCATCAATCACCACGTTGGCTACATGTACCCCATGCTCGGAATATTCTTCCGTCAACACCTGGGCCAGGGTGCGCATCATCACCCGCGGGTAATACAGCGACTGGCCGGTCATGCGCTTGCGCCCGCGCAGAGAGGCCGCGTTGTTGGATATCAGGAAGGAGCCCTCGCCCTTTTCGCGCATGGCCGGCAATACTTCCTTGGCGACCAGAAACGGCCCCCGGCTGGCAATATGCTGGGCGGTGTCGAACATCTCCACCGGGATATGCTCCAACAGCTCTTTTTCGGGCGGCAGGTCGCGGCCTTCCAGATAACCGGCATTGTAGACCAGCACGTCCGGGTCGCCGGCCTCGGCTCTGATCCTGGCGAAGGCTTCGGCTATGGAGGCCTCCGACACCAGGTCCAATTCCACTATCATGCAGTCGCCGCCCTGCTCCTTGATGGCGCTTTCAAGGGCGGCGGCGTTGGCGGCGGTGCGCGTGGTCAGCACCGTGAAGAAGCCTTCGGCGGCGAATTTTTGCGCCACCGCGCCGCCGATACCCCAGCGGATGCCCACGGGTAAATCACTGTCATCGAGATCCTGGCCATGGGCCATCCGGGTATTGCGGCCATCCGCTTGCCATTTGGAGGTGGCGCCGATCACCACGGCGACGGAGGCGCCGGATTTGTTCCCCGATCTACTTATCGTGTTCATTTGCTTGCGCCTTTCATGAAGTACCGAAACTGAGCAGGTTTTCAACGGGCTTGTACAGTTCCTCAAGATAGATGATATCGCTCTCGTCCAGCGTGATCTTGGTGGCGGCGACCAGTTGATCAAGCTGGCTGATCTTGGACACGCCGACCACGGGGGCGGTAATCTCGGGCTTGTGCAACAGCCAGGCTACGGCGATTTGGGCCGGGGTATGGCCCAGCCTTTCAGCCACCTCGACCACCCGGTCGGCGATCTGAAAATCCATTTCGCCCAAGTACAGCTCTTCCGTGCGCTTGCGGTCCGCGCCTTGAGAGCGCGCCGTGCTGCCGCCGTCCAGGCTGCCCTTGTAGGAGCCGGTCAGGATGCCCCGGGCCAGGGGCGACCACGGCGTCAAGGCCACGCCGGTGCCCGCACAATAGGGATTCATCTCCCGCTCTTCCTCGCGGTAGATCAGGTTGTAGTGGTTCTGCATGGAAATAAATTTGGTCCAGCCGTGGCGTTCGGCGGTCATTTGCAATTCGACAAACTGCCAGGCAAACATGGAGGAGCCGCCGATATAGAGCGCCTTGCCCGCCTTCACCACGTCGTGCAGCGCCTCCATGGTTTCCTCGATCGGGGGCTGCGCCTGGCCGGGGCGGCCGTGGGGGTGGCGGTGGATGATCAACTGGTCCACGTAATCCAGGCCCAGGCGCTGCAGGGAGGCATCGATCCCTTCCATGATATGTTTGCGCGACAGACCGCCCTGATTGGGGTGCTTGCCCATGGGCGCGGACACCTTGGTCGTCAGCACATATTGGTCTCGCGGCAGCAGTTCCCGCAGCAGCGCGCCCACCACCTGCTCGCACGCGCCCAGGCCGTAGATATCGGCGCAATCGAAATAGAACAGGCCGTGATCCAGCGCCGCCTTGAAGATGGGCCGGGCCTCGTCAATGGTCAGGGTCCAGTCACCCTGATGGCCGCGCCCCGGCTCGCCGAAATTCATCGTCCCCAGGCAGAGCCGCGAAACACTAAGCCCGCTGTTACCGAGTTGCAGCGTATCCAACATAAAAATTTTCCTCCAAAACTAAACTGCGGCGAAGGTATGGCCCGGACCCGATGGGCGCAACCATCAAGTTGACCCATTAAGTTGACAATGTGACCTCGGCGCCGGTGGCGGCCGCCTGGGATACGGCGAGGGCCACTTCCAGGGTGCGGGAGGCATCGCGGGCGGTAATCAGCGGCTTGGCTCGGCCGTGAATGACCTCGGCGAAGTGGCGGAGCTGTAATTGGATGGGATCGGCCGGCGTGCCGGCAAGCTGTTGCGCCGCCTGTTGCAGCGGCAGGGGCGATTGCCAGTTCTTGGCCCCGTCATAGCGCCACAGGCGCATGGTGGGCATGACCAGTGACCCTTTGGTGCCGGCGAACAAATAGCAATCCTGGCCGGATTGGGGAAAACTGTACCAGGTGCGCTCGCCGGACGTCAGCTCCGAACTCCAGGGTGATGCGACCGCATCGGACAGGGTTATGGTGGCCAGGGCGCCGGCCCGGAAGCGCAACAGCAGGGCGGCCGTGTCCTCGACGTCGAAGCCACGGCGGGCGTTCGAGGTCATGGCCTGCACCGCCCGGATCTCGCCGGCGATAAATCGCAGGCTGTCGATGTCGTGGATCAGATTGATCAACACCGGGCCGCCGCCCGTGCGTCGCCGCCAGGCCACGTCGAAATAATCATCGGGCTTTCGGGCCAGCCAGGTTGCCGATATGGCCGTCAATTGGCCCAGGGTACCGGAGGCAACGATCTCGCGGGCTTGTTGCACCAGGGGATTGTGGCGGCGATGGTGGCCGACCAGGACGGGAATGCCCAGGCTTTCCGAGGCATCGGGCAGCCCCAGCGCGTCATCCAGATTGTCGGCAATGCGTTTTTTCACCAATACCGGGATGCCTTGGCGCAGGCATTCCAGGGACAAAGGCACATGCAATGTGTT
>JAYGEA010000286.1:0-11411 GCA_046582635.1 Alphaproteobacteria bacterium | reverse complement strand
TTCCTATCTTAGCTGGTGGTTGGATTGATTGGGTTAGGGTCGGATTACCGGAGACCCTTCGGAAAATTTTACAGATGATCCTCCGGATCAATTTACAGATGATCCTCCGGATCAATGTTCCAAGTGAATGGCGTCATTGAGGTAAAGGCAGGTTAGAATGGTGAAGACGTAGGCCTGCAGCACGGCGATGGCGACTTCCAGGCCGGTCAGGGCGACGATCAGGGCGAACGGCAACACGCCAAACACGCCCATCTGCACAACAAACCCGCCAAACACCTTCAACATGGTGTGGCCAGCGGTCATGTTGGCGAAGAGACGGACGGAATGGCTGATCGGCCGCATGAAATAGGACAGAACCTCGATCGGGACCACCAGGAACAGCATCACCAGGGGCACACCCTTGGGCACGAAGAACGAGAGGAAGTGCATGCCATGCTTGGTAATGCCGATAAACGTTGTCAGGATAAAGACCGACAGCGCTAAGGTAATGGTCACGGCGATGTGGGAGGTCACGGTGTAGCTGTAGGGCAGCATGCCTAGCAAATTACACATCACGATGAAGCTGAACAGGGAGAAGATGAAGGGGAAGAATTTCCGCCCTTCCGAGCCAATGGTCTCCTTGATCATGTCGGCGATGAATTCGTACCAGAGTTCGGCCACGGACTGCCAACGGCCTGGCACCATGGCCCGCCGCGAGGTGGTCAAAACCAGGAACAAAGTGGCGACGATGATGGCGGCGAACATGAAGGCGGCCGCCTTGGAAAAGGAAATATCCAGGCCGCCCAGCTGCCAATCGTTCATCCGGCCGATGACGAATTGATGCATCGGGCTGGTGTGCTCTATGGGGCGATCAACACTCACGCCGGTCTCCCTCTCCGCCTTCTCACTCGCTACCGTCGCCCGGCTTATTCCGTTGGCCCTGTTGTTTGTTCAACAGAGCCTCCGTCGCCTGGGCGTCAATCCTTAACGCGGTTCGAACCGCATTGTTGATGCCAGCCGCCCCGCCGAGAAACAGGAAGATCAGCATCATCCACGGCTTGGTCCCGAACCAATAATCCAGCGCCCAGCCGATGGCCGTACAAACCACAAGTGCGACGACGATTTCAATTGAAATCCGCCATGCCGCGCCCAGGCCGGCTCCAACCGCCGCATTCGCATCCATGTCCGCCGCCGTTTTTTCCAATCCCGCATCCCGGCGGGCCTTGGAAATCCGGCCACCCAATTCGCCAAGAGAAGCCTTTTCCTTGGGCGTGGGATGTTGCTGATCAGACATATTGCTCGAAAGCTGCGTCAAGGTCGGAAGCGGGCGCACGATACGAATTGACCCAGGCTCTGTCAAGGGCCAATGGAGGACATCTAACCATTTGATTTCATTAAACTATTGTCTGATGCGACAAATTACCTCACCAGTCTAACCAGAGGCTCGTATACGTTCCGCGCGGTCCAAATCCACCGAGAGCAATTGCGAGACGCCCCGTTCCGACATGGTGACGCCGTAAAGGCGGTCCATGCGGGCCATTGTGTAGGGGTGATGGGTGATAATCATGAACCGGGTGCCGGTGATGCGGGCAATCTCGCCCACCAGATTGGTGAACCGCTCCACGTTGGCGTCATCCAGGGGCGCATCCACTTCGTCCAGCACGCAGATTGGCGCCGGATTGGTCAGGAATACGGCGAACAGCAGCGCCAGGGCGGTCATGGCCTGCTCGCCACCTGACAATAGTGAGAGGTTTTGCAAACGCTTGCCCGGCGGCGAGGCCATGATCTCCAGGCCGGCTTCCAGCGGATCTTCGGACTCGGTCAGGCTCAAATGCGCCTTGCCGCCGCCGAACAGACGCACAAAGAGATCCTGGAAATGGCCATCCACGGTCTTGAAGGCCTCCAACAGCCGCTCCCGGCCCTCCTTGTTCAGACTATAGATACCTTGACGCAGACGGGCGATGGCGCCTTGCAGATCATCCCGTTCCGTCACCATGGAGGCCAATTGCTCTTCCAATTCCTCCGCTTCCTGTTCGGCGCGCAGGTTCACGGCGCCCATATTGTCCCGTTCCCGCTTCAGGCGTTCCAGCTTGCGCTCGGCCTCTTCCAGGGGCGGCAGGTCCCCATCCGCCTCGATCCCCGCCTTGGCCAGAACCTCCGCGGGCGCACATTCCAGGGTTTCCAGGATGCGGCGGGTGATCTCGCCGCGCCGTTCCTCGCATTGTTCCACCCCCGCTTCGCAACGGACCCTCTCCTCCCGCGCCGTGGCCAGGGTCCTCTCGGCCCGCTTTTGGGCGGCGGCCAGTTCACCGACCGTGGCTTCGGCCCGGGTCAGAGTTTCGGCGGCCTGGTTACGGGCCGCCTCTGCCGCGTCGATCTGGCTCAGCAAGCCAAGGCGCTGGGCCGCGATCTCGACCGGCTTGCCTTGCAGTTGCTGCAATTCTTCCTGGCCGGTTTGGGCCCGCGTGGCCAGTTCCGCCAACCGCGCTTCGGCGCCCTGGGCCCGGCGCAGCCAGCTTTCCCGCTCGCCGGCAATCGCGGTCAGACGGCTGGCCCGCGCGGCCGCTTCACCGCGCAACCGGTCATGACGGCTGCGCGCCTCGACCAGTTCCGTGCGCTGACCCTCCACTTCACCGCGCAACGCCTCCAACCGCCGGCGCAGATCATCCAGGGGCGGCAGGGCCTCCAACTGCCCCTGGGCTTCCGCCATGGCGGCCTCGGTTTCGGTGATATCCGCCTGGGTTTGCGACAGGCTTTCGGCAACGGTGGTCAGACGGGCCGAACGGGCGGCGGCGTCTTTTTCCGCCCGCGCCTGGCCATTGCGGCCCCGGTCCAGCTCTTCCCGGCTCAACCGGGCGGTCTCCCGCGCCGTGGCCCGGTTCCGCTCCGCCTGGGCCAGCCCGTCGCAGGCGGCGATCAGGTCTTCTTCCGTCCGCTCCACCTCCGGCACCAGGCCGGCGCGCAGCTGGCGCAGCTCCGCCAGGCGATTGCCCTGGGCCAGGCGCACGGCGGCGGCGGTTTCGGCACCCGCCGTGACGGTATAGCCATCCCAGCGCCACAAACCGCCCGTCGCCGATACCAAACGCTGCCCGTAGGCCAGCTCGCCGGTCAGGCCAACCGCATCGGCTTCGTCCACCACGCCGATTTGGGACAGGCGCCGGGCCAGGGCGGCGGGCGCCTTGACATAGCGGGACAAGGGCGTGGCACCCTTGGGCAATTCCGGGGCATCATCGCGGGCCGCAAGGGTGCGCCAATGCACCGGCGCGGCCTCGTCCGTGGAGACATTCAAATCATCGCCCAGGGCGGCGCCCAGGGCGGCCTCGAAGCCAGGTTCCACCGACACCGCATCGATCACCGCCGGCCACAGATCAGCGTCTTTTTGCAGCAGCAATTCGGCCAGGGCTTTTTCCTCGGCCGCCAACTGGCCGTCGGCGGCGGCGGACTGCTGCCGGGCTTCCCGGGCCTGGGCCAAGGTCTGCTCGGCAACCCCATGGGCGGTTTCGGCGTGTTCCAGACCGGCGGCGCCATTTTCCGCCGCCGCCGTCAATTCCGCCAGAACCGCATTGGCCTCGCGCAGGCGATCATCGTTCTGTATCTCCGCCCCGAGACGGGCATGGGCCGACTTGGCCTCGTCCTGGCGCTGGGACAATCGGTCCAGCCGTTGCGCGGCGGCGGCAATAGTGCGCCGCAGGGCATCGGCCTTCGCACTGCCGTCGGCGACCTGATTGGTCAAGGCCTGCAGGCCGGCTTCGCTCTCGGACAGGGTCGCGGTGGCGGTCGTCACGCGGGCCTCGGCCGCCGCGCCGTCCACGGCCTCGTTTTCCTGTTGGCCCTGGATCTGTTCCGCTTCCGACCCCAGGCGCGCGGTGGTGGCCACGGCTTCCTCGCCCAGACCGCTTTCCCGGCCCTGGTCGATCTCGATCTGTTTCAGCCGCCCTTCCAATTGCGCGGCGGCCTGCCGCACGCGCTGTTCTTCCTGATCCAGGCCATCGCGGGCCACGGCCAGGCGATGCAGCACCGCCGCCGTCACGGCTTCCCCATCGCGAAGCTCGGGCACGCCGTTGGCCGCATCCGTATGCGCCATGGTGGCCTGGGTGGCCTCCTGGGTCAGACGGGCGACCTGGCCATTGGCATTGTTCAATTCCTCGCCCGCCTTGGCCAATTGCCGCTCCGCCCGTTGGAACAACAGGTGCAACTGGATGCCGTCGAAATGGCGGATCTGTTCGCCCACCTTGCGGAAGCGGCGGGCCTGGCGGGCCTGACGCTTCATGTTTTGCAGCTGCGCCTCCAGCGCCTGCATGACATCGTCCAGGCGTTCGAGGTTGTTTTCCGCCGCCCGCAGACGCAATTCGGCCTCGTGCCGGCGGGAATGCAGACCGGTAATGCCGGCCGCTTCCTCCAGCAAGGCGCGGCGGTCCTGGGGCTTGGCGTTGATAATCTCACCGATCCTGCCTTGGCTGACCAGCGAGGGCGAATGGGCGCCCGAGGCCGCGTCGGCAAACAGCAATTGCACATCGCGGGCCCGCATTTCGTTCCCGTTGACCCGATAGGCCGAGCCGCTGTTCCGCTCGATCGCCCGCACGACTTCCAGTTCTTCCGCATCGTTCAAGAGCGCCGGCGCGGTGCGATCGCGATTGTCGATCACCAGGGAGACTTCCGCCAAATTGCGCGATGATCTGTTTTGCGAGCCATTGAAAATGACATCGTCCATGGCGCCGCCGCGCATGCGCTTGGCGGAATTCTCGCCCATCACCCAGCGCAGGGCCTCTACCAGATTGGATTTACCGCAGCCGTTGGGCCCGACCACGCCGGTCAGGCCCGGCTCGATGATCATTTCCGTCGGATCAACGAATGACTTAAAGCCGCTCAGCCGTAGTTTGGTAAAATGCACTTACTGGTTCCGTCCCTACTTCAAATATGTTGCCAGCAAGGCATCCCATTTCGCGATGGTCATGTTGCCGGAGGTTTTTACGCCGTTGACGATAAAGCTGGGCGTCGAATCGACGCCGAATTCCTTGCTGCCGGTCAGGCGGCTTTGCAAGATCAGGTCGGCCAGCCCCTGATTGGTCATGCAGGCCTTGAACCGCACCTCGGTAAAGCCGCCCAGGCGGGCGATCTTGGCCAGGGCCTGTTGCGGGTCGGTGGCCCGGGCCCATTTCGACTGGCTCTTGAACAACACGTTCAACATGCCGAAAAAGCGTTTCTCCCCGGCGCATCTGGCCAGCATGGCCGCTTGCAGGGCCAGGGGGTCAAATGGAAATTCCCGGAAAATCATGCGCACCTTGCCGGTATCGATATACTTGGCTTTCAAGTCCTTGAACGGCCCCATGTGGAAGTTGGCGCAATGGGGGCAGGTCATGGAAGCGTATTCGATGATCGTCACCGGCGCATCCTTGGCGCCCAAGGTCATGTCGCCGCTGGCATACACAGGCTCGCCGGCCCGTGCCGGGGCCGCCAACAACAACACCGCCACCACCAGCGCGGCAAGCAATACAGTCAGATCCGGCAAACATACTCTAAATTGGGTCATTCCATCTCCTACCCACAAGATGTGGTGTTTATTATAGGCCCGCGTTTGGCATCTCACAAGCCTTCGGGAGGCGACTTTGACAAAACATTGGGGCGAAAAAGGGGCGGTCAAGGCCCCGGATCGTCGGATTTCGGCGGCATTTCCGGCTCGTCGCCGCCTCGGCCCAGAACAGCAGCCCCCAAACGTTCCAGGGCATGGCGCAATTTGGGGCTTTTGGTGGGCCCTGTACGGGCCGTCAGCGAGGCCGATTCGGCATTCGTCAGCGGCCTATCGGCGATCTCAGGCTTTTTTTCCACCACCGGTAGCGGCCCCTGGATTAGTTTCAGGCGGTCCACGGCGCGATAGCCGTAGAAGCCATTGATGCGTTCCAGCACCATGGGCGCCTTGTGCTGCAGTTCCACCGCCGCGGCACCGGCGACGCGCACATGCAACACCGCGCCGGCCACGTCGCCGCGCCGCTGTTGCAGCTTTTCCGGCGCACTGAGGGCGGCCAATTCCGGCCCGACAATGTCCGGCCAGCGGGAGATCACCTCGCCCTCGCCAAAGCCCCGCCGGCGCAAGGCATTGGCCGTGGCCCGGCGCAGGATAGAGCCGACGGCGACCGGGTGGCTCTTGTGGCGCCTGATCTTAGGGTTTTTCATGGGCGCATCTTGCGACAGAACCGCGCCCGCGTCATCTTGCAAGCGCATCAAAGGCAATAAAACTTCGGTGAAGGCACATTTCGAACCTGGTGAAAAATCTGCTGCCCTGGTATGATCGCCAGCACCGCAAACTGCCGTGGCGGGCAGCACCGGGACAACTGGCCGATCCCTATCGGGTCTGGCTGTCGGAAATCATGCTGCAGCAGACCGTGGTCAAGACGGTGATCCCCTACTACCACTATTTCCTGCAACAGTGGCCCACCGTTGCGGCGCTGGCAAAGGCCGATCTGGATCAGGTGCTGCATGCCTGGCAGGGCCTGGGCTATTACGCCCGGGCCCGCAACCTGCACAAATGCGCCCGGGTTGTGGCCGACGAATTCGGCGGCGGGTTTCCTGATCGGGAATCGGATTTGCGCAAACTGCCGGGCATTGGACCCTACACCGCCGCCGCCGTCGCCGCCATTGCCTTCGGCCAAAAGGCAAGCCCCGTGGACGGCAACATAGAGCGGGTAATCTCGCGCCTGTTCGCCGTGCGGGAACCATTACCCGGCGTGAAGCCGAAACTGCGCGAACTCGCCGCCTCGCTGACGCCCGCCCGTCGCGCCGGCGACCACGCCCAGGCCCTGATGGACCTTGGCGCCACCATCTGCCTGCCCCGCGCCCCGCTGTGCGAGCGCTGCCCCTTGGCCAAAACGTGCGAAGGACGGGCCCAGGGCATCGCGGCGGACCTGCCGCAACGGGCAAAAACGGTTGCCCGACCGACCAAATATGGTGTCGCTTTTTGTCTATTCGACCATGAAGGCCGGCTGTTTTTTCGTCGGCGTCCGGAAAAAGGGCTGTTGGGCGGTATGATGGAGGTGCCCTCAACGCCCTGGACGGAAAACCAATGGCCTCCTGGCAATGTTGCCCGCCATGCGCCCGTGCAGACGGAATGGCGCAGCCTTCCCGGAACCATCGTGCATGTCTTTACCCATTTTCGCCTTGAACTACAGGTGCAATCGGGCACCGGCGGGTACAAAACAAAAAATGGCGAGGTCTGGCAAAAGATCGATGCATTGGGTGATCTCGCGTTACCGACGGTGATGAAGAAAGTTCTGCGCCACGTTTTGCCGTCAGTTTAATTCGGCCCGCAGTTTCTGACGCAGCATGTCGATGGGAACCAACTTCCCCTTGTCCTCGAAACACCAAAAAGTCCAGCCATTGCATGCGGACGCGCCCTGTACCGCCGCGCCGACTTGGTGGATGGAGCCCCTGGCCCGGTCCGCGACAACACTGCCATCCGCCCGCACCGAGGCGGCATAGCGGCGGCGGGCGTCGTACAATTGGGCGCCGGGCCGCAGCATGCCCCGCTCCACCAGCCAGCCGAACGGTATGCGCGGCAGGGACCGTTTCGAAGGCGTTACATCCAAATCCTCATGCTCAAGTGGCTGGACGGCGGCAATGCGTTTGGCCGCCAGGTCCACATAGCCCGGATCGGCATCAATGCCGATAAAATCGCGGCCCAGACGCTTGGCCACCGCACCCGTGGTGCCGGTGCCAAAAAACGGATCCAGCACCAGATCGCCCGGATTGCTGCCAGCCAACAGGATCCGGTGCAACAAGGCTTCCGGCTTTTGCGTCGGGTGGGCCTTTTCGCCGTTTGTCTTCAGCCTTTCGCCCCCGGTGCAGATGGGCAGATGCCAATCGCTGCGCATTTGCAGATCTTCATTCAGGGCTTTCATGGCCTCGTAATTGAACGTGTAGCCCCGGCCATTGGGGGACGGCGTGCACCAGATCAAGGTTTCGTGGGCATTGGTGAAGCGCTTGCCGCGAAAATTCGGCATGGGGTTGGTCTTGCGCCAAATAATATCGTTCAGGATCCAAAAGCCCAGATCCTGCAGAATGGCGCCGACGCGAAAAATATTGTGGTAGCTGCCTATCACCCACAGCCCGCCCTTGGGCTTGAGGACCCGGCGCGCCTGGGTCAGCCAGGCATTGGTGAAGGCGTCATAGCTGGCGAAATCCTTGAAGCGATCCCAATCATTATCGACGCCGGCGACGGGGCTGTTGTTGGGCCGGCGCAATTCCCCGCTGAGCTGAAGATTATAGGGTGGATCGGCGAACACCAGATCGACGGAAGCGTCCGGCATGGTGGCCATAAAGGCGATGCTATCGCCCTGGTGGATGCTGTTGCGCTGTATTTTGCTGATTTTGGTCATGACGGCGGCGCATCCTGATGGAGACCGAATCGCGCGTCAACCTGTTTTTTTAGTGTGGAGTCAGCCGCTTACGGGATGTTGCAAAAGTTTTCGAATAGGCGCAAAGCTGCGCCGGTGAATCTGGTTCGGGCCCAGGCGCGCCAAGGCGGCTTGATGCTCGGCGGTGCCGTAGCCCGCGTTCCGCTCCCACCCGAAACCGGGGAAGCGCTCCGCCAGGGCGGCCATCTCCCGGTCCCGGCTGACCTTGGCGACGATGGAGGCGGCGGCGATGGACAGGCAGCGGGCATCGCCCTTGACCAGGCATTCCACGCCGCAGGGCAGATCCGGCGGGCGGTTGCCGTCGACCAGGGCATGGTTGGGCGGAACATCCAGATCCGCCACCGCCCTGGCCATGGCCAGCATGGTCGCGCCCAGAATGTTGAATTCGTCAATCTCGCCAACCTCGGCCCGGCCGACACCGATGCTGGCCGATTGGGATAGTTTGGCAAACAACGCTTCCCGCCGTTGCTTGGACAGGGTTTTGGAATCCGCCAGGCCATTTGGAATATTACCTGGCGCCAGGATCACCGCCGCCGCCACCACGGGCCCGGCCCAGGGGCCCCGGCCGGCCTCGTCAATGCCGCATACGGGCCCCAAGCCACGCTCGACGGCGGCCTGCTCGTGGGCAAAGTCAGCCCCTTGACTAGGTGTCGCCATCATCGTCCATGCGGGCATCATCGTCATCATCACTGTTGTCTTCCTGGCGCGTGATAAACCGCGCCATGGCGTCCAAATGCAGGGAAAAAGTCCGGGGGTACAAAGCCATGGTCGCCACGTTGCCCGCTTCCGGCGCGAAGAGGCTTGCCAGGTACTCCCGCAAGGTCTGAACGTTCGATCCCACCAGACGTTCAAGACGCCGGTTAAAGATCAGCCACAGGGGCGAGAGCATCAAGCTTAACGCAATAACCGAGACGGCGATCCGCCCCGCCGTATCCAAAACCAGGCCCGCCGCCACGCCCGCCGCTACCAGAACAAAGGAAAACTCACCTATCTGCCCGATGGAAACGCCAACAATCCAGGCCCGCGGCCAAGGCTCCCGCAGCACCCGGAGGACGGCCACATTCATGATCGTCTTCAGAACTGTCACGACCAGAAGGATGCTCAAGACCTCGGCCAAGTTTTCCCAGATAAAGTTAATATCCAGCAGCAAACCGATGGAAACGAAAAACACCATCAACAAAACGCTTTGGATCGGCCGGGCCGCCGCCAGCAGGGGCGCGCGGGCGGTGGAATTGCCGATCCACAGGCCGGCCAGAAAGGCGCCATAGGCGGGTGACAATCCCAGCAGGGCCGACATCAGCGCGGCGCCGAAGCAATAGGCCATGGCCGTGATCGCCGCCAATTCCACGTTGCCGTGCAGGGTCCGCGCGAAGGGCACGCCGACCCGGCTGCGCCTGGTCAACAGCGCGATCATGCCCGCCAACAGGGCCACCGCCGCGAACAGCTTGACGTAGCCGGTCAAGGGGATGCCGGTGCCCCCCGCCAGCCCATCGACGATCAACAGCATGGGCACGATGGCCAGGTCCTGGGCGATCAGCACACCGATCGCCGTACGGCCCACGGCGGTGCGCAGTTCGCCGATGTCTTCCAACAATTTGATTGCCACGGCGGTGGAGGAGAGTGCCACCACAAAGCCCATGACAATGGCGGTCTCCACGCTGCGGTCGAAGACCCGGGCCAGGATCAGCATGGCGCCAATGGACAGCAGAATTTGCGCCCCCGCCCCCAACACGGCCAGGCGCAGCACCCGGCGAAAGGCGCGCAGGGACAATTCCATGCCGATGATGAACAGCAGCAACAGCACGCCCAGTTCCGCCAGGGTCTGGATCGGGCCCCGGTTCGGGAACAGATCGAACCCGGACGGGCCAAGGACCACGCCGGCGACGATATAGCCGACGATGGCGGGTTGGCGCAGGCGTTGGAGGACCAGGCCCAGGATCAGGGCGCCGGCTGCCAGCAATGCGATTTCAAACAAGCCCTCGGTATGCATTCCGCCCTAATCCAACACCCCTAATCCAATTACATGCCTAATCCAACATTGCGCCGGCGAACAACAGCATATTGAGGGGATGGAGAATGTTAAACAACGCCGAAAATTCGCTCTGAAATTCCGGCCAGCTCAACGTGGCCCCCGTCTTCCCCATCCGCGCCCGCAAGCGGCCATGGATTTGCCGCAAACTTCGCTTGCCGTCGATCATGGCGATGATGGCCGGGGCTTCCGCCGCTACCTCGAACCGTCGCGTTACCCCACCCAAAGTCGCCTTCAAGCCCGGCGATTGTGACAGGCTGGCGGCCAGCCGGTCGGCCTGCATCTCGCGCAGCACCGGCACCATTCGGGGTTCAAAACCCAGTGCCTCGCCATGATGGGCGGCGCCATGCTCCTTGTCCTCCCGGCGAACCGCATAGAACGCATGGGTCTTCAGGGCGCCGGACAATTCCTCGGCCAAGGCCCACCGGTCGGCCTGGGACAGGGCCGCGGCCCGGCCGATCAGTTCGTGGTCATCCAGATAGGTCTCCGGCAGATAGGTCTCCGGCCGGTAAGCGCCCACCGGCAAAAAGGCCGAGATGCGGAGGCCGGCTCCGGCCATCAGCGTCACGACCTCGCCCACCAGATAGGCCCGGTCGCGGCTGTGAAGCAGCAGGTCGTGGAGGCCCGCGTCATCGCCCGCCAGATGATCCGCCACATGATCGTTGCGCTTCAGCCAATTACCCTCGGGCAGCGCTTCGATCAAATTTCGGGCCAGGGCCAGGCGTTCGCCGGCCGGGCCGTCCCCCGCTAATCGGGCAATGGCGCGTTGGGCCGGATAGACCCCGGTGCGGCCCAATTCGCCATACAGCATCAGGCCAAGGCCGCCGCCAGGTGCCAGAACCGCGACCAGGGCGGCCAGCCCCGCCGCCGGATCGGCCAGGTGATGCAGCACACCGCAACAATCGATGTAGTCGAAGGGCGGCCATCCCCTTCCAGGCAGGTCCAGCAAGGAGCCTTGATGAAAAGAGATATTCTCCAGACCGCGGGCCGTGGCG
>JAYGEA010000143.1:0-4261 GCA_046582635.1 Alphaproteobacteria bacterium | reverse complement strand
GTATTCCTGCAGTATCCAGGGTCTGTGAATATTACGCATTTGCACCGCAAGAGCCCGCTGCCATTGGCGCTCTGCTTTCATAGCAACCTCGAACGGCGCTACGTGCCGGGCCATAACATTAGCAATAGAGTTAACCTGATTGAGCCGAGGAAATACGGCATTATCGATGATGGATATTGGCAATCTTATTCGCTCTGCCGCTTTTTCCAGCGCGTCCATGAAGCCCGGGCGTTCAATAACTTGGTGGGCTGCTTCCATGAGCGCCGAGCTTCGATTGAGCGCTTCAAAATGGTGAGCAAACTGCCCAGAGGCGCTATATTTCCTGAATTTGTCTGATCAAGACCGTAGCTGGGCTGTGGAGTTTCATGACACGATCAAGTCTAACTTATTCACGCTGGAACCGCGCCAGCGGTCCCTCCGTTAGTTCCGTGAGACGTTTTGCCCGCTCGATGGGATCTTCACCAACCATCTGCGTTTCAGTAATCTCCAATATGTTTCACTGCAGGCGTTGTGAAGTGGAGGCCCGCCAATCTAGTCGTCTTGGGGTTGCGTCTTCAACCCTACGCCACCGCCGACAGCGTGGGCGACGAGTGCAACGAGGCTCCAAACGAGGCCTCTGGCATATCATCAAGATGGAAGATAAAAATCATCGTCTGGCCAATATTTGTCCGGCGTAAGCAGTTCAAATTCAGTTCCTTTGGCGGCTAGCTGCGCCCGTGCTTCCGCTAAGGCAGCGCCCACTGCCGTGGCGGCAAATCGTCGATCAGCGGCCACAGCCCGATTGCGGTGAAAACCACGGCGAAGACCATGCTAGAGCATGTCGCGTCTAATTGGCCTCATATCCAGCAGCGTTGAAGAAGTTCAGGCATTCTTGCTCGGTGAATAGACCGCAAACGTCGCCGACGGCCCTCCACAGGTCTTCGTAGGTTCGTGCCGGGGCCCAGGCGGCCCGGTTGCGATATGATGCGGTCGGCGGTCTCGACCCACTCGCAAATCAGGCGGCGGGTATCTCTTGGGTCCACCATCTCCTCAATCTGAAGCACTATTTTTGAAACTGCCATTGTATGCTACAGCCCATTTATCTTTTAGTGGACATGGTAGAAATGCCGGATAGCGTGGGCGCGTTGCCCTAAATAGGCTCATTCGTCTTTTCTGAGTACGGCAATCGTCAATGTCATATTTCCAACTGGCATAGCGCCGATCAGGCCCGCTTGGGGTCTTGTGTCACGAGCAGCATCGCTGTCGTGCAGCTGCACCACGTGGGTATGCGTTCGCCGGCGGAATTGATCGGCGAACAGCCCCATTGCCCCTCAGACGATGAGGAGACCGGCGCCCGTGCCCTAAGCACCGGCGAGGTCGGGGCGCTGGTGGAGGATTTCATCCTGGCCGCCAAGCGGGCCGAGGCCGCCGGCTTCGATGGGGTCGAGGTGCATGGCGCGCACGGCTATAGTCTCAGCCAGTTTCTCAGCCCGGAGATCAACCGCCGCGAGGACGAGTACGGCGGCGATCTGGCGGGGCGGAGCCGGGTCATCTTCGATATCGTCAACGGCATCCGGGCCCGCTGCAAAGCGGATTTCAACGTCTCCATCCGGCTCTCGCCCGAACGGTTCGGGCTGCGCCTGGCCGAGGTGCGGGAGGTGGCGCAAAGGCTGATGGCGGAGGGGGCCATCGATTTCCTGGATATGTCCCTGTGGGATGTCTTCAAGGAACCGGTCGAGGAAGACTTCAAGGGCCGTAGCCTGCTGTCATATTTCGCTGATCTGGATCGGGGCGGCGTCAAACTGGGCGTCGCCGGCAAGGTCAATTCCGTCCGCGCGGCCACGCAATGCCTGGAGCAGGGCGTCGATTTCGTCCTGCTGGGTCGGGCCGCCATCCTGCACCATGATTTTCCCCTGCAAGCCATGGGGAACCCTGATTTCGAGGCCACCCCGCTGCCGGTTTCCGCCGATTACCTGCGCGCCCAGGGCCTGAGCGAGGATTTCCTGGTCTACATGTCCAACTGGAAAGGCTTTATCGCCGCCTGATACCAAGACAAGGTGATATGGACCCAGCGGCCGGGCCCGGCGCAGCTTCCCGGCAACAGTTTGTTTCCCAAATAAGCGCTTGTCCCGGCCCACCGGGTGCCCACATCAGATGACAGGGGGCGGGATTGTGAAATCTTGCTATAATAACGTCTGAACTATTGGCGAAAGGACTTCATCATGGCGATCACCGGGATCAACCACCTGGCTTTCATCACCCACGATCTGGAAGCGACCATCCGCTTTTACCGGGATCTGTTGGGCATGACCCTGGAGGCGGGCGTGGGCCATGGCGGCTACCGCCATTACTTCTTTCGCGCCGGCGAGGCCCAGGTGGCTTTTTTCGCCTACGAGGGCGCCCAGGCCATGCGGCGCAAAAACCATGGCGCCCCCAGCCGCGAGCCCCTGGGCTTTGATCACGTCTCGCTGACATGCGAAACGCGGGAGCAGTTGTTCGGCTTCAAGGATCGTTTGGAAGCCGCCGGGTTCGAGGTTTCGGGCGCGGTGGATCATGGGACCTTGTGGTCGATCTATTTCTTTGATCCCAACAACATTCCGCTGGAGATCAGCTGGGACATCATGAAAATCACCCAGCCGCCGGCGGTGGCCGACGACCAGCCCCTGGCCATCGTGGCGGAGGGCGCCGGCCCGCAACCCGGCATCTGGCCCGAAGTCACCAGCCCGACGCCCATCGAGCAGATGACCGCCCACACCGGCAACGGCTTGGAGATGCGCGACGCCGCCCTGGCCGAAAATCGCGGCGACTACACGGAGGAATACCGCGCCCTGATCACCGCCACGTCGAATGCGGCGGAATAACCTGGGATAGTGACTCGCAACCGTGGTCCGGCTATAAGGTGACTTCTTTGTAAGCGGACATTCGGGGACATCGTGACGTTGATTTTATTGCTGGCGGTCGGCGCCAATAGTTGCGCCCGTCTCTCGGGTCGCGGTTTAGTGCCATGAACGCACCCCCGAAGAATGCTCAACGCCCAAATCGCGAACCGGCGCGCCCGGATCGCGACCTGGGCGCCATACCGCAATCCTGGCGGCGGACGGCGATTACCCTGTTCCTGGTCGCGGCGGTGGTATTGCCGTTCATCACCGAGGGCTACACCACTTATCGCCTGGCCATGGTCGGTGCCCTGGCCATCGCGATCCTGGGGATCAACCTGCTGACCGGGTTGAGCGGCCAGTTTTCCCTGGGCCACGGGGCGTTTTTCGCCATCGGGGCCTACACCACCTCCATCGCCATGTCCCACGGCGGGCTGTCCGCCTATAGCGCCATGCCGCTGGCGGCGGTGGCCTCGTTCACGGCGGGATTTCTGATCGGCTGGCCGGCCCTGCGCCTGAGCCTGGTGCATCTGATGCTGATGACCTGGGGTTTGTCCCTGGCCTTGCCCCAGGTCCTTAAGCTGGACGCCCTGCAAGCCTGGACGGGGGGCGTCAGCGGGGTTTATCTGGACCGCCCGGAGCCGCCCGCATGGCTGGGCCTGAGCGATGATCAATATTGGTACTTCGTCACCTTGATCTTCATGCTGGGGATGATCTGGCTGGCCACCAATCTTATCAACAGCCGGTCGGGCCGGGCCCTGGGCGCCATTCGCGATAACCCGATCGCCGCCGCGCCCATGGGCATCAACGTGGCCATTTTCAAGACCACCATATTCGGCGTTTCCGCCATGTATGCCGGCATCGGCGGCGCCTTGACCGGCCTGCTGGCGGATTTCGTGGCGCCCGATACCTACAGCCTGTTCTTTTCCATTCTGTTGCTGGCCGGCGCCGTCATGGCGGGGATCTATTCCGTTTGGGGCGCCGTGGTGGGCAGCATGCTGGTGCTCTATCTGCCCGCCGCCCTGCCGACCAGCCTGGCCCTGATGCCCATTGGCTTCATTGTCCTGGCGGTCGCATTCCTGATGCCGGACGGCATCTCCGGCCTGTTGGCGCGCACCTATCGCCGTTATGCCGAAAGACATTCCAAGGGTTAGAGCGTTTTCAACTTTCGTTGCAACACCGGGCTGACCGCGTCTCGACATGGGTAACAGTTTTTGGTCATGACATAGGTTACAGTTTATCCGGCTTAGGCGTCATTTTCTTCTGTCTTTTTTGCTTGATGGGCATGATGCGAAGCATTTTGTTCTCTCCCTTGATGGTGCCGAGGATAATGGGGCCGTACTTGACCAGCCATGTCCGCTCGCCGATTTGCCATAGGCCAACCGGTTCACCCTTGAGGGCCGACG
>JAYGEA010000362.1:0-12066 GCA_046582635.1 Alphaproteobacteria bacterium | reverse complement strand
CCATCAAGGGAGAGAACAAAATGCTTCGCATCATGCCCATCAAGCAAAAAAGACGGAAGAAAATGACGCCTAAGCCGGATAAACTGTAACCTATGCCATGACCAAAAACTGTTACCCATGTCGAGACGCGGTCAGCACGGCAAATTTGAAATATTTTGGATATTTAGAGGCAAATTACATGGCCAAAGATGAAGCATCTGATCCGCGCAAGAACGTGGCGTTCCAGGGCCAGTTCGGCGCCTATTCCCATCTGGCCTGCAAGGAAGGCCTGCCGGATTACACTCCGCTGCCCTGTCACCTGTTCGAAGACGCCTTCGCCGCCGTGACCGAGGGCCGGGCCGGGCGCGCCATGATCCCCATCGAAAACTCCCTGGCCGGGCGGGTCGCGGATATTCATCACCTGATCCCGACCTCGGACCAATATATCGTGGGCGAGCATTTTCAGGCCGTCGACCATCAACTGATGGCCCCCCGTGGCGCCAAGTTGGCGGATATCCGCGAGGTGCACAGCCATATCCACGCCCTGCCCCAATGCCGCAAGCTGATCCGCGAGCTGGGCGTCGAGCCCGTGGTGCATGCCGATACCGCCGGGGCCTGTGAAATGGTGGCTGAAAAAGGCGACCCAACCCTGGCCGCCATCGGCTCCCCCCTGGCGGCGGAGATCTATGGTCTGCAGATCCTGCGGGAAAATGTTCAGGACATCGGCAACAACGTCACCCGCTTCATCATCCTGGCGCGGGAGCGGATCACGCCGCACCCCAAGGACGGCGCCGCCATGACTACGATTGTTTTCCAGGTCCGCAGCGTGCCGGCGTCCCTGTACAAGACCTTGGGCGGTTTCGCCACGGCGAACATCAATATTACCAAGCTGGAAAGCTATATCGAACCCGGCAGCTTCGAACAGGCGCAGTTCTATGCGGATTTCGAGGGCCACCCGGAAGACCCCCGCGTGGCCTGGGCGCTGGAGGAGGCGCAGTTTTTCTGCACCCGCCTGCAAATTCTGGGCACCTACCCCCGCCACCCCTTCCGCCATGACATGCGCACGGCATACGAAGCGCCACACGTTAAGGGCTAACGGTGAAATCAGCGCGCTCCATTACGGTGGTCGGTTGCCATGCCGAGGGCGAGGTGGGGCGCGTCATCACCGGCGGTGTGCTGCCGCCGCCCGGCGAGACATTGTTCGAACAGCGGGAATATCTGCGCACCCAAGCTGACGGCCTGCGCAAGTTCCTGCTGTACGAGCCGAGGGGCGGTGCCTTTGTTCATGCCAATTTAATTGTGCCGGCGAAAACCCCTGGTGCGGACGCGGGCTTCATCATCATGGAGCCAACGGATTATCCGCCCATGTCCGGCTCCAACTCCATCTGCGTCGCCACGGTGCTGTTGGAAACCGGCATGGTAGAGATGGTGGAGCCCGAAACCGTGTTGCGCCTGGATACCCCCGGCGGCCTGATCGAGGTGGTGGCGCAGTGCCGGAACGGCCGCTGCGAAAGCATCCGCACCCGCAACGTCCCCAGTTTCGTGGCCAAGCTGGAGGCCAAGGTGGAGGTCGACGGCCTGGGCACGGTTGTTTGCGATATCGGCTACGGCGGCGCCTTCTTTGCCATCGTCGATGCGCCGAGCCTGGGGTTTTCATTGCAGCCGGACGAGGCGCGGGATCTGGTGGAGATGGGAGAGCGGATCAAGGCGGCGGCGGTGGAACAATATCCGGTCAGCCATCCGGAGATCCCGGATATTCACACCATTACCTTCACCCAGTTCGCGGCGCCCTTGGTGACGGATGAGGCGGGGCGCATCGTGGGCCGCAATACCGTGGTGATCTCCCCAGGGAAGCTGGATCGTTCCCCCTGCGGAACGGGCAGTTCGGCCCGCCTGGCGGTGCTGCGCGCGCGGGGCGAGATTGGCTTGGGCGAGCCTTTGGTCAGCCAGTCCGTGCTGGGCACGGAATTCCATTGCCGGGTGGAGGAAGACTGCCAGGTCGCCGGCCGGCCGGCCATCGTCCCCAGCCTCCGGGGCCGGGCCTGGATCACCGGCAGCCATCAATACACCCTGGACCCCGATGACCCCTTCCCCCAGGGTTATACCCTGTCCGATACCTGGTTCCGGGCGCTCGATTGATACTACATGGAAGCCTGGATCTGGATACCCATTACCTTTCTGGCCGCCTTCATGCAGGCGGCGCGGACGGCGGGACAGAAGCACCTGACCAAGGATTTCACCGCCGTCGGCGCCTCCTATGTGCGCTTCCTGTGGGGTCTGCCGTTCGCCCTGATCTACCTCTATTTTCTCATGTGGAACGGCGGCCATGAGCTACCGGACGCGGGTTGGCGGTTTTTTGTCTTCTCGGCCCTGGCCGGCCTGTCGCAGATCGCCGCCACCATTCTTTTGGTCTTCCTGTTCTCTCTGCGCAATTTCGCCGTCGGCTCCACCTATGCCCGGACCGAGGCCCTGTTGACGGCCATCGTCGGCGCCCTGGTCTTCCATGAAGCATTGGCCGGCGCCGGCTGGCTGGCCGTGGCCTTGGGCGCCATGGGCGTGGTGATCATCAACCTGGCCCGCACGGGTGCCGGTGCGGGTATCGCCGGCGACACCCTGCTCCGGCGGCTGTTCCAACCGGCCGCGGGCGTCGGCCTGCTTGCGGGCCTGGGCTTTGCCGGTGCCTCGTTGTTCCTGCGCCAGGCCAGCCTGTCCCTGGGCCTGGACGACTGGCTCTACGCCGCCGCCCTGACCCTGGCCATGGTGCTGGTGATCCAGACCGCCATCATGTCCGCCTACATCCTGCTCCGTGCCCGGGACCAACTGGCGGCCATGGCGCCCAACTGGAAGGGCTGTCTGTTCGTCGGCATTACCTCCGTGATCGGCTCGGCCGGTTGGTTCACCGCCATGACGATTGAACGGGCGGCCTACGTCAAGGCTCTGGGCCAGGTGGAACTGCTGTTCACCCTGGCGCTATCCGTGCTGTTCTTCAAGGAACGCTCCACGCCCAAGGAACTGGCGGGCATGGCCCTGGTGGCGGGCAGCATCATCGTCCTGCTGCTGTTCGGCTGAATCCGCCCGCAACTTTCGAACCGGATTTTCGAACCCGGCTTTCCCGCGCCATGCGGGTCATATAGTCTGCAACGCCACACCGTCGCCACGCGCCGAAGGGAACAGGACATGACACCGGCCAATGAACTATCCGCCACCCAGGCCCGGGGCGCCATGGGGCGGGGGGCGTTGACGGCGTCCGATCTGCTGGCGGCCTGTCTGGACCGCATTGCCGGGCGGGAGGATGCCGTGCAGGCCTGGTGCGTTTTGGATGGCGATGGCGCGCGGGCGGCGGCACGGGTTCTCGATGGACGTGGCCCGACGGAGGGCGACCCGGGCCAGCCGCTGTTTGGGCTGCCCGTGGGGGTCAAGGATATCATCGAAACCCATGACCTGCCCACGGCCTACGGCAGCGCGGCCTATGAAGGACATCAACCGTCGGTCGATGCGGCCTGCGTAGCGGGCGTGCGGGCGGCGGGGGGCGTGGTGATGGGCAAGACGGTAACCACGGAATTCGCCTATTTCCAGCCGGGCAAAACCACCAACCCCCATAACCCGGACCATACGCCCGGCGGCTCCTCCTCCGGGTCGGCGGCGGCCGTGGCGGATTTCATGGTGCCCTTGGCCTTTGGTACCCAGACCGGCGGATCGGTGATCCGGCCGGCGGCCTATTGCGGCGTGGTGGGTTACAAGGCCACCCATGGCGCCCTGCCGTTGTTCGGGGTCAAGGCGCTGTCCCACGATCTGGACACGCTGGGTATGTTCTGCCGCGAAGTGGCGGATATTCACCTGATGCGGGCCGCCCTGGTCGGCGCGCCCACCACAAGCGAGGCGGCGCGGCCCCGGGTCGGCCTGTGCAAAACCCATGAGTGGGACCAGGCGGACGGCGACAGCCAGGTCGCCGTGCTGGCGGCGGCGAAAAATCTAGCTGCAGCCGGCGCCCAGGTGGTGGACGTGGATCTGCCCCCGTCCTTTGCCGAACTGGTGGAGCGGCAAAAGGAAGTCATGGCGCAAAACGCCGCCCGGGACCTGGCCTTTGAATACCACAATCACCGGGACCGCCTGAGCCGCCATATTATCGCCCTGATCGAACAGGGGCTGGCTGTGAGCTATCCCGACTACCAGGCCGCCTTGTCCGCCGCTGCCCTGGCCCGGCAATCGTTGGTAGAGATTTTCAGGGATGTGGATGTGTTGTTGTGCCCCTCCGCGACGGGCCAGGCGCCGAAGCGGGGAAATGGCACCGGCGATCCGGTGTTCAACCGGATGTGGACCCTGCTGGGCAATCCCTGCGTCAACCTGCCCGGCCATCTGGGTGCAACGGGCCTGCCGGTGGGCGTGCAGGCGGTGGGCGCCATGGGGCGGGACGAGGTGTTGGTGAGCCATTGCCGCTGGATGGAACGGCGCATTGTCTGAATCGTGATACCGGCAAAGGGGTTGATTCGCGCCACTAATTGGGGTAATCGTGAAGACGAAGAAACAAGAAAGCTGTCCAGAACGGACGGTCGTTAGGCCGAGAACCGGCAAGTCGTATTTCACTATTCGAAATAAATTCGACGTCTAAAATCCCGTAGAACTGCCAATTGTTTATTATTATTCCGGCGTTGGCCCAGGCCTGTCGGAGCGTGAAAACCAGACAACAGCAAGAATTTTGATTACAGTTCGGCAGTCAAGCGAGAGACTAACAAACGGTCTGTTAACAAACCGTTAAGACGAAATTGAGATTTATTTCGTTTGCCGCAGTTCCCGGCGGCCCGGATTGGGTTTCGATAACAGGTATTGATGACATGTTCGGCGGAACACGGGGACCGGCAATGAAACCGGCCAAAGAGCCGACGTTTGGGTGTGAGTTTGGGTGTAGGGGGATCATCGGGTGGCCGGTGGTCCGAAAATGGCGTTGACAGTGTTTGTGATGAAAAACTTGAAATTAGGCCTCATGGCCGCCGCGACTATCGCGGTTTGCCTAGGGCCGGACCTAACGGGGCTTTCCACGGCCCTGGCGCAGGACGCGTCCGCGGTGACGGATGCCGCAAGGTTGCCCGCAAGGCTTCCCGTCGTGCGGCTGGTGGTGAATCCCAGGCTGGAGCTTGGCGCCAGTATTGGTGCCCCGGCCGGTCAGATGTCCGGTCAAATTTACAGTCAAATTCAATTGGCAACCTTGTTGGGCATGCCCGGGCAGCGTACGAACTGGCGCCCACCGCAACGGTTTATTCGGCGATTTACCCAGCAGGAGCTGTTGGATCTGTCCTTGAGTGCCTTGCGCCGGGGCCAGACGGCGGTGCCGCCGGTTTATTTGAACCGCTTTCCCGCCAATCTTGCCGGCCTGCGCTCGGCCAAACAGCGCAAGGACATCTTTATCAAGACGGTCCTGCCCCTGGTGCTGCGTGCCAACCATGAAGTACGCATGGAACGCCAACGCATGCTGTTATTGATTGCGCGGGCCAGGGATGCGAGCGGGGACACGAGCGGCGGCAATGACGGCCTGACGCAGTCCGAACAGGCTTTTCTGGACCAACTGGCGGTCGAGTATGAAGTCTCCGGCCCTGATCTGGCGGAACTGCAACAGCGGGTTGATGTCATTCCCGCTTCCCTGGCCTTGGCCCAGGGGGCGGAAGAATCCGGTTGGGGCACCTCTCGGTTCGCCCGGCTTGGCAATGCGGTGTTCGGCCAGCGGACCTTCCGCAAGGGCGCCGGCCTGGTGCCCCTGCGCCGGGAACAGGGCAAGCGGCATGAGGTCAAGGCGTTCAACAGCCTCTATACCTCGGTGCGGGCCTATGTCTGGAATTTGAACACCCATTTCGCCTACGAGAAATTCCGCGCCAAGCGGGCGGCCTTCCGGGATGGCGGCCAGCCCTTGGACGGTTACGCCCTGACACGTACGTTGGAGCGTTATTCCGAACGGGGCCAGAAATATATCAAGACCATTCAGGTCATCATGCGGGCCAATCGTCTGCATGATTTTGACGATGTGGAATTGCTGCCCGTAGCCGGCCGCCGCCAACGGTCCTGATACCGGACTGAAAACTCTCAAGGAATATTTCGATACTCATCGAAACACCGTGCGGCACGGTGACGCTCAATCAGTCTATCGCTTCGGAATATAAAACTGTGTGCCAAACCAACGCCAGCGGTTGCCCTTGGCCCGCAGGGTGCAATTGATCCGGCCGCGTCCGGCCGCGAAGGGTTTCTCCAACCGAACCTCGAAACGCCGCGACCCCAGCCGTTCCAGCTGCGCCGCGCCTGATTGGTTGGAGGCGAAACAGGCAAGGTTATGCAAGGCGCCAATATCCTTGGCCACGGTGAAGCCGAAATGCGGCGGATTGTTGTGCCGGATCACGGTATCGGCCGGCAGGACATCGCTGACCGGCAGGGGCAGGCCATTGCCGGCCAGGCGGAAGCGCTCCACATCGCCAAATCGTTCGTTCATGGCGAAACGGGGCAGCCCGAACAGGTCCTCGCCACTATGGGCCACGCCGGAATGCTGGCCGAACGCGGCGACAAACCCGGCCACCCGGGCGGCCTGTTTCTCGCGCAAACCGAATTCGCCGTACGGATAGGCCAGCAGCTCCGGCGCGAAGCCCAGTTCAGCGCGGAAGCGGTCGTTGGAGCGGGCCAGTTCGTCGTCCAGGCGGGCTTGCGTCAGATCCGGCAAATGCGGGTGGCTGCCGGTCTGGCTGCCGATGCCGACGCCGGCGGCGGCCAGGGCGCGCAGTTGCGGCCAGCTCATATAACCCGGCCGCTTGGCATCGATGGCATCCGTGGCCACGAACAGGGTAAAGGGCAGGCCGGATTTTTTCAGCAGCGGCCAGGCCCGGTCATGCAGGGACAGAAAGGCATCGTCGACGGTCAGGGCAATGGTGCGGTCGGGCAGGCTTTCCTGACGGCGAAAGGCGGCAATTATGTCCCGCAGCGCCATGACTTTGTAGCCGCCGGAAGCAATTTCCGCCAAATGGCTCTCGAACTGGGCCATCCTTACACTTGTTGATGGATAGTCGCTCTCGCCAAAGCGGTGGTACATGAAGATGACCGCCGACGAGATCATGTCTCCCGCCAGGGCCGCCGGGGCCGGAAACAGCCCCATCAGAAATATCACCAGGGCGAGGCCGCGGCGGCGATTTCGGCCGCGCGTGACCAAGGCTTGGGTCAAAGCGCGGCTCCAAGCGTGGCGTAAGTTTCGGACCACGTTGTGGACTGGGGCATCCGCGCGTCCATATATACCCAGCAGGTTCAGCATGGAGCGCATGATAGATATGTTTTAGGCGCTTGGCCAATAGGGTGATAATGGTGTCGTAACGAAATCACAGTAGGCTGGCGGACTGGTGTGTTTTTAGGAGATGATGATGAGCGGGATCGTAAACGATAAAAGCTTCGACATTATTTTCCGTGACGGTCGCACCCATTCGGTCTGGCTGGACAAACCGGTATCCGATATCACTTTGCAGGCGCTCTACGAACTATTGAGTTTGGGGCCCACTTCGGCCAATTGTTCACCGGCGCGTTTTCTGTTTCTGTGCAGCCAGGAGGCCAAGGAGCGCCTGCGCCCCCATCTCTCCGCTGGTAATACGGAACAGACCAAGTCCGGGCCCGTTGTAACCATCGTCGGTTATGATCTGACTTTCTGCAATAAATTCGACACTTTGTGGCCCGGCAATGAAGATGTGCGCGGTTGGTTCGAGGGCAACGACGAAAAATTGCTGGACACCGCTTTTCGCAATGGCAGCATGCAAGGCGCTTATATGATTGTCGCGGCCCGGGCCCTGGGCCTGGATTGCGGGCCCATGTCCGGTTTTGACCGCGCCGGGGTTGACCGGGAATTCTTTCCCGACAGCACCATTCGGACGAATTTTCTGTGCAATTTGGGTCATGGCGATCCGGGCACCCTGCCGCCGCGCAAGCCGCGTCTGGGTTTCGGCGAGGCGGCCAAAGTCATTTAGCGGGAATTTGGAGGGCGTTCAGAGGGACGTCGTTTGCGGCCATGGCTGTATTGGCATTTGATACCACCCAGGGGGCCTGTTCCGCCGCTATTTTCCACCAAGGCGCTTTGCTGTCGGGACGCCTCGAACTCATGGCGCGGGGCCAGGCGGAACACTTGCTGCCGATGATCGAAGCCGTGCGGCGCCAAGCGGGCCTCGATTATTGCGATATAGACTTGATTGCGGTGACCACCGGGCCGGGCACCTTTACCGGCGTCCGGGTCGGCTTGGCGGCGGCACGGGCCTTGGCCCTGGTGGGGGGCCAGGCGGTGCTGGGCATTGGTACGTTGGAATTGCTGGCCCATGCCCCTGCCGCCGCCCCCGCCGCTTTGGAGGAGGGTGAGGGCGGTATCATTGCCGCCATCGACGCCCGTCGCGGCGAGCTCTATGTTCAAGCCTTTGACGACAGCGGTTTGGCCGCAACGGAGGCGACGGCCGTGACGGCGGCCCGTTATCGGCCACCGCCCGGACTTGCTCCGGGACGGATCGTCGGTACGGGGGCGGCCATCCTGCAAGCGGAACTGCCGGAATGGCGCCTCGACGGCGATATTTTGCAACCCGATGCCGCCGTATTGGCGCGGGCGGCGGAGGCCTGGCGCCATCGCGCCAGCCACACGCCTCCGGCGCCGGTATATTTGCGGGCGCCGGATGCCAAGCTGCCGCGACAAACGGCCGGGAAATTGACCGAGTGAACTCGGTGACATGAAGCCCCTGATTTCATCCGCCGGCCCGCCGCACGGCCCTCTGCTGGCCCGCTTGCACGGCAACTGCTTTGCCGAACCATGGAGCGATATTGATTTTGCCCAATTATTGGCCATGCCCGGCGCCTTCGCGAAGCTGGCCCGTCTCGTGGATGGAAAAGAAAAAGATCCCGTAGGCTTCGCCGTGGTGCGGGCGGCGGGCGGTGAATGCGAGATCATCACAATTGGGGTGACGCCATCGTACCGGGGCCGGGGGGTCGGCGGGCGCCTGATAGCGGCCATTGCCGCCGATCACACGGAACTTGCGTTTGACAGCATTTTTTTGGAAGTCGCCGAAGACAACGGCGCGGCGCTTGATCTTTACCGGGCAATCGGTTTCGAAAACGTGGGGCGGCGAAAAAACTACTATCGCAGTGGCAGCAGAAGCCAGGGCGGCCGCCGGGACGCCATCGTGATGCGGTGGTTGCTTTAGGCCGCCGGCTCATTCCGGAATTCCAGCAAGCTTCAGGCCTTCGGCATAGTGCAAGGTGAATTCATTCTTGATGAAACTCCCTGTTTTCCACATGTATCCCAGAGTTCTTCCCGGGTGTAAGCGAAGAATATTATCGGCTGCTCCATGGGCTTCCCCTAACGGGCCCATATGGGCATAAGCCGAAGCCGACGCACTGAATAGCGTTAAATAGTTTTGGATTCGCTCAAGCCCCATATTTGCCATTTCAATCGCTTTCGCATATCGCCGCAGCATGACGTTAGCGACTGCGCTTCCGGCTATCGAAGGCAATGTCCAGGGATGGTAGCGGGCAATGGAGATGGATTTTTCGGCGCAGTCCAACGCATTCTGCGGCATCCCCAACCAAACGTATGACCAGCATGCGAATACCAGGGTCATGACATCGTTCGGTGCTTTTTGCAGCGCGTGGGATAAAATGCCCGAAAGAGCAACTTCATTATGATCGTCTCGAAATTTGGCGATTCCAATCGCGATTTCGAGAAACGGGCTTTTGTCTTTCAATCCGTCCGCTGTTGCAACCCAGCGCTCGAACCGATCAGAATAGCTGGACAAAGCCGCACCGTAACCCAGTGGCACTGCCGCAAAATAAGTGGCCACCGCAAGCGCGTAGGCATCCGTAAACATCGGGTCCTTTTCGATTGCCGCGGACGCGTAACGCAACACCTCCGATATTGACGAAAGATCATTATCCTCAATCTTAAGCTGTGCGAGTAGC
The DNA here is from genome assembly GCA_046582635.1 of Alphaproteobacteria bacterium. Taxonomy (GTDB): domain Bacteria; phylum Pseudomonadota; class Alphaproteobacteria. The sequence continues at coordinate 2,142 of JAYGEA010000362.1, read as the reverse complement.
TCGCACTCTTCGGCAGACATTTCCGTGATCGGCCTGTTGTCAAGGTTCTGCTTTTGGGTTTCGGCGATGGACATGAGGATCATGGAAGCGATCTTGCCGCCAACCTCGTCCTGCCATTCAAAGGCAGCCTCCAAATTGCCATCGAATTTATCGGACCATAGTTCGGCCCCGTCAGCCGTCCTTAGATTTGTTTCCAGCCGTAACTTATCGCCGCGGCCGCGTAAAATGGAATGGACGATATACGCCGCCGCGCCGGGATCATTCGAAACCGTCGTTGATAACCAGTTTATCCCCCTTAGATAGCGACTGACATCGCTGGTCAAGGCGTCCGCCAATTCTAGAATTTCGTCGCGGCCGTCAGAGCAGGAAACTGGTGCAAAAGATATGATGGGTCGCAGCCGGGCCGCTGGCGCTGCACGATTGGACCGAGATCCATGGCTGCCGGTTAGATTGTCGGGTCTATGCGCCGCGCGAATCCAGATTTGAACAGGCTGATCTATATTCTTCAATTGCTGAGATCCGGCATCTTCGAAGCCGGGCTTTAGGGTGCCGTCAAGGCTGCTGTACACGGCCCCGGAAATCGCAACCGTGCCCGGTGTGGTGAAAGCCTCAAGCCTGGCAGCCACATTCACGCAAATGCTGTAAGCATCTTCCGCCTCAACGGCAACATCACCGATATCAATGCCCATGCGTAACGTGATGACATCAAGGCCCGCAAGTTATTGCTGCACTTCGATGGCGCAATTCACCGCGCCCGCCACCGTCGGGAACTCGGCCAGCCAGCCGTCACCCATACTTTTTATCACCCGGCCCTTGAAGCCGGACACAGTGGGATTAAACAATTCCGCGCGAAAGGACAAAAGGGCCGCAAGCGTGCCCCCCTCGTCCTCGCCCATCAGACGGGAATAATCGACGACATCGGCAGCCATAATCGCGGCGAGACGGCGCTCCATTGAAATCCTCCCTGGCGAAGAGCTTAATGACGATCAACCTGGAAATCCATATGCCTCAAATACTGCGCCGAAAGGCAACCACTGGCACTTATGGCAAGGTACGGTGTAGGTTCCGTCGATGAAGTTCACCGTTATTGGCGATAGGATACAAAATGAGCGCGCAGTTTGATTTTTCCGGCAAATCAGTCCTGGTCACCGGTGGCTCCAGCGGCATTGGCCTGGCCATCGCCCAGGGCTTTCTGGACGCGGGCGCCGGGGTGACGGTGACGGGTACGGCTGATGACCCTGCGGGCTACCCGGCCGATCTATCGAACTTCGCCTATCATGGCGTCAACATGCAGGATGTGGACGGGGTGGAGGCTCTGGCGGCATCATTCGACAGCCTGGACGTGCTGGTCAACAACGCCGGCATGACCTTTCGCGGCGAAGAGGCCCTGTTGCCGGAGAATTTCGAAGCCACCATCGACATCAACCTGAACGCCGTCTACCGCCTGTCTCACCGCCTGCAGCCGCTGTTGAAGGCTTCGGGCGGTTCGATCATCAATATCGCCTCCATGACCTCGTATTTCGGCTCGCCCCGGGTGCCGGGTTATGGCGCTTCGAAATCCGCCATTCTGCAAATGACCATGACCCTGGGCGCGCTCTGGGCCAAGGACGGCGTCCGGGTCAACGCCATCGCGCCGGGCTGGATCGATACCAAGATGACCGGGCCGGTGCAGGCCAACCCCGCGATCGCCGACCCCATCGTGGCGCGCACGCCCATGGACCGCTGGGGCCGGCCGGAGGAAATGGCCGGAACGGCGCTGTTCCTGGCTTCCAACGACATCGCCAGCTTCGTCACCGGCGTCACCATTCCCGTGGATGGGGGCTATTGCACGCTGTAGCGTACTTTTCCGTCCTGGCGCCTTTCACCAAAGCCGTCGCGTGGTCGTTGGGGAAAATCTTTCAATACCAATGACAATTTGGTACGATCAGAGCCAGTTTGATGGGTATCCGCCGGTTGTCATTCTGGCCCTAGTGTTCGGTCACGTTTAAATGATTTCCTGATGGATTGAAGTATGCGATTCTTGAGGGATGAAAACAAACATTTTGATTTGGGTTTGTCCTGGTGACCGGGTCCGTTTGGAGCGGCTTGTTTCGGACCGGAATACGCCGCAGAAGCATGTCTGGCGCGCGCGGATTGTGCTTT
>JAYGEA010000351.1:0-8745 GCA_046582635.1 Alphaproteobacteria bacterium | reverse complement strand
CTGCAACGCCGACTCAAATTTTCAGTCACGATTTTAGGCACAAAAAAGGCGCCGGGCCCGGCCGCTCAGTGAGAGCATGCGGGGCAAACAGCGCCTGTTGGTCAGAAATATCCGGTTATCGAGCCCGTTTATTCCAGTGTGGCAATACTACCATGGGTAAAATTAAATTGCAAGAAAAAATATATTTGCCCGCAGATTGATGCCTTGGGAACAGCTTGTTTTTGGTTACAGCAGGCCGGCAATTACAGATGTTTTGAAAAGTGGTGCGCCGCGAAAGTGAAACTTCGAACCCGCCCGCCTCCGTCCATTCGGACTATGGCGTGGCATCCGCTTCTCTAACGCTACGTCTTGCTTGGCAAGCCAATCACGCCATAGCGAAGCGAAGGTGGATGGTGCGGGCGGAGGGACTCGAACCCCCACGGCTGTTAAGCCACCAGGACCTAAACCTGGCGCGTCTCCCAGTTCCGCCACGCCCGCATGTTCGCCGGAGACAACCGCCCCTCTCGCGAAGGGCGGCACTCTATAACACAGAAGAATTTTGCCGGTGTATTTTCTTCGGCTATTTTTTGCCGCCCTTGTTGGCCATGGTGACCCCCGCCAGCAGCTCTTCGGGCTCTATCTCCACCTCGAAATTTTCCAGGAATGCGGAGGCCATGCCGTAGAAGCCGATGCACATGACCAATTCAACCATCTCCTGATGATCAAACAGGGCGGCGGCGGCGGCGAAGGTCTCGTCGGAGGCTTTGACGTTCTTGGTTATCTCGTCCGTCAGGCGCAGGACAGCCTTTTCGATGTCGTTAAAAATCGGATCGTCGGCGCCCAATTTCAAGGCCCGCAGCTTGTCTTCCGGCATGCCCACGTCGCGGCTGATCTGTTCGTGCTGATAAACCTCGTAAGCGGCATTGCACAGAATTCCGACCCGCACAATGGCCATCTCGCGCAGCACCGGATCCAGCTTACCCTTGTATAACAGCGCCGTGCCCAGGCGGGTGAAGGCGCCGAAGGCCTTGCCGCCATGGGCCATGATTTTCATGATGTTCAGGGGTGGCAGTTTGGCCAGAAAGGCGGCGGCATCGGGGTCAAGGCTGGGATCGTTGACATCGGCGTAGGGTATGCGGGGCATGGGCGTCCTCAATTGGTTGCTGAATTTGGTTGCTGAATTGTTGCGCCCATAATCATCCTGCCCAGAGCGGTTGCAACAAAAATCCGCATATGCCCTATATCTTTGGTGAAAACTGAGGGGGGAGATGAAAGCATGCAGTCCCATGCGGCATTGCAGGATATTTGCGCCCAGATAGACCTGCCATTGGACGGCCTGGATGAATTGACATTGAGCGGCCAGGACCCGGTTCTACCGTCATCCTTCAAAGTGGGCACGGCGGCGCAAACCGCCATTGCCCTATCCGCGCTGGCGGCGAACGAGGTCTGGTATCAACGCAGCGGCCAGCGTCAGGCCATCGCCTGCGACATGCGCCATGCGGCGGTGGAGTTTCGCAGCGAACGCTATATGCGCATCGACGGCGGCCCGACGCCGGAGCTGTGGGACAAGATCGCCGGCACCTATCAAACCTCCGATGGCCGCTGGCTGCGTCTGCACACCAATTTTCCCCACCACCGGGACGACGTGCTGAACATCCTCGGTTGTGACTACGCGCGCGAGGCGGTGGCCGAGGCCCTGTCGCAATGGACCGGGCAGGCGTTCGAGGACGCCGCCGCCGATCGCGGCCTGGTTGCCACTATGATGCGCACGGAGGCGGAATGGCGGGCCCATCCCCAGGGCCGGGCCCTGGACCAACAGCCGCTGATTTCCATGCAACGCATTGGCGATGCCCCCGCCCGGCCGCTTGCGGCGGCGGCGCGGCCGCTCTCGGGCGTTCGCGTGCTGGATCTGACCCGGATCATCGCCGGTCCGGTCTGCGGCCGCACCCTGGCGGCCCATGGCGCCGATGTCATGCGCATCACGGCCCCGCACCTGCCCTTCGTGGCCGCCCTGGTCACCGATGCGGGGCGGGGTAAGCTGTCGGCGCACTTGGACCTAAACACCGATGCTGGGCGGGCAACCTTGGCCAAGCTGATTGGCGAGGCGGACATCTTCGTCCAGGGCTATCGGCCGGGCGGCATCGCGGGCTGGGGGTTTTCGCCCGACGAGGTCGCGGCGCTCAAGCCGGGCATCATCTACGTCTCGTTGTCCGCCTATGGCCACGAAGGGCCCTGGGCCCAACGGCGCGGCTTCGATTCCCTGGTCCAGACCGCCTCCGGCATCAACCAAGGCGAGGCGGAGGCCTGGGCAGGGACAGCCCCCAAGCGCTACCCTGCCAGGCCCTGGATCATGCCTCGGGCTATTTCATGGCCGCCGCCGCCATGGCCGCCATGGCCCAGCAGGCGCAAATTGGCGGCAGTTGGCATATCCGCGTCGCGCTGGCCCGCACGGGCCGCTGGCTGCAAAGTTTGGGGCGGGTTACGGGCGGCTTCGATTGCGAGGATCCCGGGTTGCAGGCCGTGCTGGATTTAACAGAGCAGACGGATTCCGGCTTTGGCCGCCTCACGGCGGTGCGCCACGCGGCGCACATGTCCGATACGCCCTGCCACTGGACCCGCCCGGCCATGCCCTTGGGCAGTCATCAGGCAATTTGGCCTTGACATTATTGGCCATTATGTGCATATACACATTATGACTGACGAACCATTACACAACGATCCCCATGACGCATTGGCCCCCGAATTAGCCACGGCCTCGTGCACCTGCGCAAGTTTGCGCCGAACGACCCGCGTGGTGACAAAGTTCTATGAAGACGCCTTAAAACCGTCCGGACTGACACCCGGTCAATTTACCGTTCTTGCGGTGTTGCTTAATCGTGGCGAGCGCCGACAATCCGAAATCTCGGAATTGCTGGCGATGGAACGAACGACCCTGATTAGAAACCTGCGTCCCTTGGAAGCCAGAGGTCTCATCGTTGGCCAGACGTCCGGCCCGCGCCGTGCGAAAACCCTGGATATCACCTCCGATGGCAAAAAGGCGCATCAACGTGCGCTGCCCCACTGGCGGCGCGCCCAATCTAAAATTATCGAAACACTCGGCACAAATCGATGGAACAGCCTGATGCGTGATCTTGTTACCACGGCAGACTCAGTCCAGTCCGTATAAAGCGTCCCCTTTTTTTGGCGAATTATGTGTATATACACATAGTGCAAATACACAAAGTTTGGAGACACGACCATGACCACCGCCACCAAACGAAACACAGCCATGGCAGGCCTGCTGATCCTATGGTTCGCGGCTGCCTATGTTCTTGGCACGGGTCATTACATGGTCAATGACCACAAATCATTCCTTGCCCCCATTGTTCTCACCGTTGCCTTGCCGGTCGCCATATTTCTGGCCGCCTATGGGCTATGGCGGCCCTTTCGGGGTTTTGTATTGTCGCAAGACATCCGCACCCTGACCATGCTGCAGGGCTAGCGCGTCATAGGGTTTGGCTTCCTGCCGCTGTATTTTTTCGATGTGCTGCCCGGCATTTTCGCCTGGCCCGCCGGCCTGGGCGATGTGGCCATCGGCCTGATGGCCCCGATTCTGGTTCTGCGCCTGAACCGTGATCCGGACGCCGCCCGGTCATCGGGGCTGATCCGATTTCACCTTGCCGGCATGCTGGATTTCCTGGTCGCGGCGGGCACGGCGATGATTGCCTCGGGCGCCTTCCCCGCTCTCATTCCATCCGGTTTGACCAGCGCACAAATGGATGTCTGGCCGCTGAGCCTGTTTCCCAGTTTCATCGTGCCGGTCTTTATCATTCTGCACCTCTCGGTGCTGTTCAAGATCCGCCATCTGCGTCGGGTCGCTCTGCCAAACCTGACCCCCGCTCACGCCTAGACAAAGGACACTGACATGCTCGCCACAACGAAAACCAACCCCACGATCTGGACCAAACCATGGCATTGGTATCTGGGTTTTGACGCCGCCCTTCACAACGACGAGACCGCGCACTTGCGCGCCTCGCTTGTCCGGGCCCATGAACGGATCGCCCGCCTGGAAACGGCCCATGAGGAACGGACAACATGAACAGACCCATGCAGACGACAACCCCGGAACACACCGGGCCGAGACTATCCGGGCCTTCGCCGGCCGCGCCGCAACACAAAAATGTGCAGCGGCTTCTACAGGGCCCCATTACCCCCACCCTGGCCCGCCTTGCGGCGCCGAACATGGTTGGCTTTCTGGTCGGCAGCGGCGTCATGGTGGCGGAGATGTGGTTTGTCGGTCAATTAGGCACCCATGCCCTGGCTGGGCTGGCCCTGGGCTATCCCCTGTACATGTTGGTGATGATGCTTTCCGCCGGCGCCCTGGGCGGCGCCATGGCGGCGGCGGTGGCGCGCGCGGTGGGGGCTGGGTTGACCCGCAAGGCGGAAGATCTGGGCTGGCACGCCATTATCATCGCGGTGGCGGTGGCGGGATTTTTCACCGGCGCATATCTGTTGTTTGGCGCCGCCTTTTACAGGTTGCTGGGCGGCACGGGCAACAGCCTGGCCGCCGCGATCGCCTATTCCGACGTGGTCCTGGTTGGCGGCGGCGCGATCTGGCTGAACAATACGTTGAGCAGCATACTGCGCGGCAGCGGCGACATGAAAACGCCGGCTCTGGGCATGTTGGGCGCCGCCGCCTTGCAAATCCCCCTGGGCCGCGCCCTGTCCCTGGGTTGGAGGCCGTTCCTGGAATTGGGCATCGCCGGTGTCGCCTGGGCCGCCCTGATCGCCTTTGGCGCATCGTCACTGTATCTTGCGCTGCGGTTGTTTTCTGGACGCAGCGGCATTCGCCTGCCTTTGGCCCCGCCTCCGCTACGATGGAGCCTGTTCAGGGAGATCCTGGCGGTTGGCGGCATCGCCAGCCTCAGCCCTATTTTAACCGTCACGACTGTTGTCCTGCTCACCGCCCTGGTCAGCCGGTTCGGAGAGGCGGCCCTGGCCGGACTGGCCATCGCCTCGCGTCTGGAATTTCTGTTGATCCCGATCATCTTCGGCATTGGCGCGGCCATGATTGCCATGGTCGGCGCCAACATGGGTGCCGGGCAACTGGCGCGCGCCCACCGCATTGGCTGGACCGGCGGTCTGGCCGCCGCCGCTATCGCAGGCGCCATCGGCACCGCCACCGCCCTGTGGCCCGGCGCCTGGGCGGGCATTTTCACCGAGGCCGAGCCGGTCCGTCTCGCAGCCGCCCTGTATCTAACGGTTGTCGGGCCATTTTATGCCTTTCACGGCCTCGGCCTGTCGCTGTACTTCGCCTCCCAAGGCGCCGGCGCCGTTGCCTGGCCGGTTGTCTTCACCGCCGTGCGGTTGGTGGTCACGGCGGGTGGCGGCTACCTGGCCGTGGAGACATTGGAGTTTGGTTTCGAGGCTTTGCCCGTGGTCGTCGCCGCCTCCATGGTGGTCCTTGGTCTGGGCAACGCAGCGGCCATATATGCCGGGGCCTGGCGGCGCGCCAATCCCGCCGCCTAGGAGAGATACGGTTCAAGTTGTGATGGGCGGCACGGCTCGGCTATAAATGGGGCCCACGATACAGGGAGACGGGCCATGACGGCGGAGAGTTCTAGGGCGGCGGACGACGCCATGCTATTGCGCCGGGACCGGGGCGGCGGCATCGTGCATTTGATCTTGAACCGGCCAAGGGCCTTCAACAGCCTGTCCAGCAATCTCATGGCGGCGTTGCAGACCGAGATGGATGCCATCGCCGCGGACCCGGGCGCCCGCGTGGTCATTATCGAGGGTGCAGGCCGGGGCTTCTGCGCCGGCCATGACTTGAAGGAAGTGACTTCCCTGCAAACCGTCGAGGCCCGCCAGGCCTTGATGGCGCAATGCTGCAAACTGATGCTGTCCGTGGTGCATTGCCCCAAGCCGGTGATCGCCAAGGTGCATGGCGTGGCGGCCGCCGCCGGGTGCCAATTGGTCGCCAGTTGCGATCTGGCCGTGGCCGCGGACGAGGCCAGTTTCATGACGCCGGGGGTCAATATCGGCCTCTTCTGCTCCACCCCCATGGTCGCCCTGGGGCGCAACGTGGGACGCAAGCAGGCCATGGAAATGCTGCTGACCGGCGAGGCCATGGATGCCCCCACCGCACTTCGTTTCGGCCTGATCAACCGCCATGTGCCCACCGCCGAGCTGGACGCCGCCGCCATGAATTTCGCGCAATTGATTGCCAGCAAGTCCGCATACACGCTAAGAATTGGCAAGGAAGCCTTCTATCGCCAGATGGATATGGAATTGGAGGACGCCTATAAGATGGCCAGCGACGTCATGGTGGAAAACATGTTGGCGGTGGACGCGCAAGAAGGCATGACCGCCTTTCTCGAAAAACGCCAACCGGTGTGGAGTGATCAATGAGTATACCCCTGCCTCTACGGTACACGGATGCTACCCTGCGCGGTATCCTGTCGGAAATCCGCGTCATGGCCATGGTGGGCGCCAGTGGAGATTGGAAGCGGCCCAGTTTCTTTGCCATGAAATATCTGCAACGGCGGGGCTATCGGGTCATCCCCGTCAATCCGGGCCGGGCGGGCACCGAGATTTTGGGCGAGACGGTCTATGCCAGCCTGGCCGAGATACCCGTCCCCATCGACATGGTGGATGTGTTCCGCTCATCCGAAGCCGCGTTGGGCGTGGCGGAAGAGGCCGCCGCCTTGGCGGAGGAAAAACAGATCAAGGTGCTGTGGCTGCAACTGGGTATCCGCAACGATGCCGCCGCCGAGATCGCCCAGGCCGCCGGCATCCAGGTGATCATGGACCGCTGCCCGAAAATCGAGTTTGCCCGCCTGTCGGGCGAGCTATCCTGGAGCGGCATCAATACCCGCATCATCACCTCGAAAGTTTTGAAGGCGCCCCGAGCATGAGTGAGACAGAACAAGAACCGGAACCCTACGGCTTCGCGACCCTGGCCGTGCACGCGGGAGCCCGCCCCGATCCCACCACGGGGGCACGCAGCACGCCGATCTTTCAAACCAACGCCTATGTTTTTCAAGATACCGACCACGCCGCCGAACTGTTCAACCTGCAAACCTTCGGCTTCATCTATTCCCGCCTGACCAATCCCACCGTTTCGGTGTTGGAGGAGCGGGTTTGCGCACTGGAAAACGGCCGCGGCGCGGTGGCCTGCGCCTCGGGTCACGCGGCGCAGTTTCTGATTGCCGCGACCTTGCTGGACGTGGGCGACGAATTTATCGCCTCGACCAACCTCTACGGCGGCTCCATCACCCAATTTGGCATCTCGTTCAAGAAACTGGGCTGGAACTGCAATTTCGTTGACATGACCGACCCGGACAATCTGCGGGCCGCAATGAACGACAAGATCAAATTCATTTTCTGCGAGATCTTGGCCAACCCCGGCGGCGTGGTCCTTGATCTGGCCGCCCTGGCGGAAATTGCCAAGGAATGGGGCGTGCCCTTGGTTGTCGACAACACTTTGGCGACGCCGTATTTGTGCCGGCCGTTTGATTGGGGCGCCGATATCGTGGTCCATTCGGCAACCAAGTATATCGGCGGTCATGGCAACACCATGGCCGGCGTGGTGGCCGAATCCGGCCGGTTCGATTGGAACCAGAACGACAAATTCCCCTCCATGACCCAGCCCGACCCGGCCTATCATGGCCTGACTTTTGCCGAGACTTTCGGCGATTTCGGCTTTTCCATGAAGATGCGGGCCGTCGCCCTGCGCGACTTCGGCCCGACCCTGTCGGCGCAATCGGCCTGGAATATCTTGCAGGGCGTCGAGACCCTGCCCCTGCGCATGGAACGCCATTGCACCAATGCTCAGGCAGTGGCGGAGTTCTTGTCGGAGCATCCAAAGGTCGCCTGGGTTTCCTATGCCGGTTTACCGGACAATCCCTATCACGAACTGGCCAACAAATACCTGCCCAAGGGGGCGGGCGCCGTCTTTACATTCGGCATCAAGGGCGGTTTCGCGGCCGGCGAGACCGTGGTTAACGGGGTAAATATGTTGTCCCATTTGGCGAATGTGGGCGATACCCGCAGCCTGATCCTGCACCCCGCTTCCACCACCCACCGGCAGTTGACGCCCGAGCAGCGCGAAGACGCGGGCGCCGGCATGGACGTCATCCGTCTATCCATCGGGATCGAGACGCCGGCAGACATCATGGCCGATCTGGATCAGGCTCTGGCTCAGACTTAAAGGGCAGAAACCTAAGGCGGCACACGTGTTCAGCCATATCACCATCGGTATCACCGACTTTGACCGCGCGGCGGCGTTTTACGATCCGGTCATGGCCGCCTTGGGTCATGGTCACTTTCATTCCGGCGAAGGGTTCTGTGCCTATGGTGAGATGGGCGGCAGTCAGTTCTGGATATTGCCGCCCCACAACAAACAGCCCGCCAGCGTGGGCAATGGCAGCCATACAGCCTTCCTGGCCCCCGACCGCGCCGCCGTCCGCGCCTTCCACGCCGCCGCCCTGGCCAATGGCGGCAGTGACGAGGGAGCGCCGGGCCTTCGGCCCCATTATCACGCCAACTATTACGGCGCCTATGTCCGCGACCCGGACGGCAACAAGATCCAGGCGGTCTGTCATCGGGCCGAAGATTAAAGCTTTTCAACTTTCGTTGATTCACCGGGGGCTGACCGCGTCTCGACATGGGTAACAGTTTTTGGTCATGACATAGGTTACAGTTTATCCGGCTTAGGCGTCATTTTCTTCCGTCTTTTTTGCTTGATGGGCATGACGCGAAGCATTTTGTTCTCTCCCTTGATGG
>JAYGEA010000268.1:0-3561 GCA_046582635.1 Alphaproteobacteria bacterium | reverse complement strand
GATGATTTTATGGAGGATCCGCCGCGAAAATTCTTTCGCCTCGGACCCGGACGGGAAGTGCGCCTGCGTTACGCCTACTTCATCACTTGCCAAAAGGTCATCAAGGATGCCGGGGGGGAGGTGGTGGAACTGCGCTGCACCTATGACCCGGAAACCAAGGGTGGCAATGCGCCGGACGGCCGTAAGGTCAAGGGCACCATCCATTGGGTTTCCGCCGCCCACGCGGTGGCGGCCGAGGTGCGGCTGTATGAGAACCTGTTCAACAGCGAAGAGCCGCCCGGCGGCGACGAATTTCTGGCGGATCTGAACCCTGGTTCATTAGAAATACTGCCGCGGGTTTGGTTGGAACCCGGTCTCGCCGAGGCAACACCGGGACAAACGTTACAATTCGAGCGTTTGGGCTATTTCTGTCGCGATCTGGGCGCCGGGGCGGTTTTCAACCGGACCCTGGGTCTGCGCGATAGTTGGGCCAAGATCAAAAATAAGGCTTAAACATCCAACGCCGCTTAGCGCAGCCTGTGTTCGTTTGAACGCAGGCTGCGCTAACTCATTGAAATAGACCAAATTATCAGCCGAAAAATGATTCCAATTTTAGGCCGTTTGATCTAATCCATGAACCTGTCCCAGCGGTGCATGACGCCGTCCAGGTTGCCGCCCTCGATAACGCCGTACAGTCGCCGTTGAATGCGCAGCAACTGGCCGCCGTCCCGGGTCAGCGGCCGGAACGAGAGGGAGCCGCCGCGCAGGGACGAGGTCGATAGGAAAAGCTCGAAGGGGATCCGTATATAGATACCCTTGTCGAAACTGCCTTCGCCGAACTCTTCGGCCGAGACATTGGTAAAAGTCACCCAGGCCCCAATCGCGATGCCGCTGTCGAACTCCCGCACCACGGCAAATTGCGCGCCCCGGTCGCCGGCCAGGAATTGGCCCGCGTGAATTTCTCCGAACAGGCCCATGAAAGGAATTTTGTAGTAGATGTTGAAATGCCCAGTCGTGACCTGATAATCCAGAAAATCGAACCGTTGATCATAGTCCCGCTGGCGCACCTTGTTGACGTCTACGCTGAGGGCCAGGCGCGAGCCGTAGGGGCGGTACATGATTTCACCGCCGATGCCGCCGAACATGGTTTCGAACAAGCCCGCGGAGGCGCGGCCAAACCAATCCTCGGCCGGTTGGAACAGATAGTCGCTCTGCAGGCGGACAATATTACCGTCCTCGCCTTCGTTATTGTAGAGCCGCAGGTCGCTTCGCACATGTTGCAATTGGCTATCGGAAACCAGGGTAATTTCGTCCAGGGTGCTGGTGATATTCTTGCCGATGGTTGTATTGATTGAAAACCCGCGTTGCAGCTCCACAGTGGCGGAAAAGGCCATCCAGATTTGGTATAGATACAGGGCGTCGGGGCCGCCGATATGGCTGCGCAGGGCGGGGCGCACCTCCCAGTTCATGGATGGATAGCGGGCGGGGTTGCTGACCGAAGTCGCATTGTCAGGCAGCCCATCGGCAAACGGCGGGCTCGGTTGGGGGCCTGAAATCGTCGTATGGGCCCAGATTTCTTCGGGGCTGCCCTGGCGTCGAACGGCCGCCTCCAAATCTTGGCGCATGATCATCACCCGTGCGGTTTCAAGTCCGCCGTTCAAGGTGACGATTTCAATTTCCTCGACACTTGGGGGCGCATGCGAGGCGATCACCCGGCTGGCCCGGCCCACATTGCGCGCATGCTCCCGGAACTTGGTCGGTGTCACATAGACCGTCGCCTTGCGTCGGGTGATTTCGAACTTGTCGACGGTGAAATGTGCCGCCTCCAGATCCTTGAAAATCTTCAACGCCAGTTTGTTTTTCTCATTGTCCGTCAATTCGGGAATGAAGGCTTCGTCCGACACGTCCCCCGTAGCTGCCTTTGTGTCCGCGCCGGCGGTCCGGCCGCTCTCCCAGCCACGGCTCAAAACGACGCGGGTGGTTTCCACCCCGACGGCCAGGCTCGCAACTTGAACGGACGTTACCTGGCCGGGCGCATGAGCGGCGATCAAGCGTGCCGCGGCCTCGTAATGTGCTTGACGATCCGCTTGTCCGTCGACCGTAGCCGAGGAAAGGTGGACCCTGATCTCACCCCTGGTAAGCTCCAGGGATTCGACCGTGAAGCCATTGCTTTCCAAGCCATCGAACATTTTATCAATCTTCGCGGCGCGGCTGATATCACTGCGCCGGATGACAGTTTGGCTTTCTTGCCGGTCCTGATCTATGTGGACAATCTCAACCTGGCGCAATGGCATCGGCGCGGCGGCAAAAACAATCTCGGCCGCTGCCCGTTCCAGGTCTTCCCTATTCCCCACGTCCTCTCCGTCGTCGTTCCCGCGCGGCGACCGGGACATTACCAAGCGGGCCCGTTCGTGGCTGAAGTCGACGGTTTGAATGGCGAAACCCTTGGCCTCGAGCCGGTCAAACAAATCGTTGACACGATGGCCACGCTTAATTTCCTTGCGGCTCAAACTGACGCGGTGGATCACCACTTCGTCCCGCCGTTCTATCAGGGTGATGGGGCCATGGTTTGGCGGCAGGGATTTGGCGGCGATCCTGGCGGCTTTCAGGCGCCCCTCTCTCGAAGCTTCCCGCAGGCCGGTGGAAAGATAGATACGAGTTTCACCGGCTTCGGTTTCGACCGACGAAATGTGCATCGCCTGAGCCTCGAAACCGGCGAACAATGCGTCGACCAACTGACCGTTTTCCCTATGGCCGTTTTCTGTACCCGTTCGGGCCAGTTGGGGTTGCGGCGCAACTGACTCCGGATCGCCCGGTTGGATCATTTTTGCCACCAATTGAGGTTTCAGGGCAAAACCGGCATCGCTGCCCCGCGCGTTACCATTCGCGCCCCTGACACCCCTGACGGTTGCCGGGCGCGGTTTCAGTTTCGGGGGCGGCGGGTCAATCTTGGGCAGGCTGGCATCATTGACATTGGACCGGACCGAGGCGCGAAACATGGCGGTATTGCCCCGCTCATAGGCGCCGGACAATTCCAGCCATGGAAAAGGCCGATAGACGAAACCAAGATTGATCGGCAAATCTCGGGTGAAAGCATTGCCCAATGGCTCTGATTGATAATCCTGTGTCGCGGTTTCCAGTTTTATGGAGAGGCCCTCTAGTGGCGTACGCCAGGCAACGCCGCCGAACAAGCCAATATTTTCGCCGGAAAAATATTCTCCGAAATTCGCTTCGCCGCCCAAACTGCCGGCGCTATCGCGGTTGCGAAAGACATCGGAAAAGTTGATCAAGGGGTTCTCAATCGTACTGCCGGAGGCAAAGTAACCCCAGCCCACCCCGAAGGAGAAATCCAGATCATAATAGCTTTTGGAAGCAACCAAATATTCGCCGGAAAATAGCCCCGTACCGATACCGTCCTGCAGGCCGAGGGCAATCTGCGGGTTGAAATTACCTTCCTCCAGCAATCGGAATTTCAGATCGGCGCCGCGATCCTGAAAATCCTCCGTCGAGGCAAGGCCGCCGATGGAAAAGGAGCGGTTGGTGATCTCGGTATAGCGGAACACACCTTCCAACCAGGGCAAG
>JAYGEA010000023.1:0-18355 GCA_046582635.1 Alphaproteobacteria bacterium | reverse complement strand
TCTAGTTTGTTACTTTTTACCTGTATAAATTGAAAACCATGTGGTCCAAAGCATACAATCAGATTCTCTGATGGACCAGTTGGTCTATTGGGCGTGCCATCGCATGAACCGCGACGGCCCGGAGCTGATTTAACCCGGCCGCACGAAATACAGCTCCCGCCGCAGCAGGCCGCTTTCAATCGTGGCGATATCGATTTGGCGTTTGGCGAAACGGTCGGCTAAATCGGCCTCGCCGAACATGGCGGCCAGCTCGTCCCCATGGGCCTTTTGCTCGGCCAACATCTGCGTCAGGGTTTCGACGTACTGCGGGCTGAAATCTTCAATGAAATCAATTTCCCAGCCCGCCCTGGCCGACCATCTCTGGATATTCCGTATCGGTGGTGATGTAGGTCGGGCCGGCGGCGATGGCCTGGGCCAGATCATCGCCCTTCAGACCGGGCGCCGTCAGGATCACGGTGAAGGCCATGCGACCGTCTTTCCTGATGACACCGCGGCAGGCATTTAGAACAGCGGCCTTGTCTTGCAGGCAGCACAGCACATCGGAATGAACAATGGCATCGAAGGTGCCTGTGGCAAAGGGCAGCGCCCCGCCTTCGGCCACCGCAAAATGATGCATCCCGCTTTCACCCTCCACCCAGTCCCGCGCCACCCGGCCGGACGCGATATGGAGGCTGCCGGGGTGCAGGTCAGTCAATGTCACCTCGCATTGAGAGGTCTTGGCCAGATATAGTCCCGGCCAACCCGCGCCCGCGTCGACCTCCAGCAAATGCCGATCACGCCCCAAGGCCAACAATTGCCTCAGGCGGTCGGCCTCTGCCCGCGTGCTCCACGAGGTGCCGCCGTAGTCGCAACCGCAAACCCGCCTCTCGATGCGCAGCATCACATCCGACTGGTTGCGTTCATACAACTGGACAAAGCGTTCGATCTGCGCTGCTTTTTCGGGCGTGCGGGTTGTCGTTATATCCATTCGGTGCATGGTTACCAAAGCCAATTTCAGACAATGCCGAATAACCATGATACGGACAATTCCAGGGGGGATGGGCCAATTGACGATAGAAATTCACCAATGGCTGGAAGAACGCGGCCTTGGCAAATATGGGGAGGTCTTTGCCGAGAACGAGATCGGTATGGCCGCCCTGCCCCATATCACCGAAGACGACCTCAAGGAATTGGGCGTGGCACTGGGCGCACGGCGTCAAATCCTGGCTGCGATCAAGGATATGGCTGCGGAAACCGCAGCGGCGCCCCAAGAAACGCTGCCACAAGACCGCTCGGTTGATGCCGACCGGCGGCAGGTCACGGCGCTGTTTGCGGATATTTCGGGCTTCACAATGTTGTCGAGCCAGTTGGACGCCGAGGAAACCCATGCTCTGCTGAACAGCTTTTTCGCGGTCGTCGATGAGGTGGTCGGCACCTATGGCGGCACCGTTGATAAACATATTGGCGATGCGGTGATGGCGGTTTTCGGTGCGCCTATCGCGCATACGGACGATCCCGAGCGTGCCCTGCGCGCCGCCTTGGATATACACGATGGGGTCGCCCGCCTTGACCCTCCCCTACAGGTCCACATCGGCGTAGCCTCCGGCCAAGTGGTCGCCTCGTCCACAGGCAGCGCGGCGCATACGGAATATTCCGTGACGGGCGATAGCGTGAACCTGGCCGCACGCCTGACCGGCATGGCCAAGGCAGGCGAAACCCTGGCCTCGGCCTCGGTGCAGCGGGCCCTGGGTCAGCGCTTCTTGGGGGTCAATCTGGGCGAAAAAAATGGTTGCCGGATTATTGGAACCCATCACCGTTTGGCGGCTTGATGAGCTGTCCGCGGGCAGCGGCGCGGCGGACCACGCCTTCGTTGGGCGGCGGCGGGAGTTTCGGCAATTTATCGCCGCGCTGGAGCATAGTCTGGAAATCGGCCAGGGTGAAACTATCATCGTGCGGGGCGAGGCCGGCATCGGCAAAACACGGTTGGTGGAAGAATTCTCCAATTTGGCGAAGGCCAAGGGTTTCGTTGTCCACACAGGCCTGGTGCTGGACTTCGGTACCGCCAAGGGCCAGGACGCCATCCGCGCCCTGGTCCGCAGCCTGCTGTCGCTGCCCCCCAGCAGCGACAAGAATGTGCGCGCCGAGACCGCCGACAGGGCGGTGCGCAATGGCGCCCTGACCGAGGCTCGGCGCATAAACCTGAACGATCTGCTCGATCTGCCCCAACCCCCTGATCTGAACGGCCTTTACCAGGCCATGGACAACGACACCCGCAACCGGGGCAAACAGGATACGGTCGGCGATCTGGTACGGTGGGCAAGCCTGTCTGGGCCCTTGCTGTTGCGGCTGGAGGACGCCCATTGGGCGGATCCGGCGATCCTGGGGCACCTGGCTCATCTGACACAATCGATCATGGAAATTCCCGTCCTGCTGATCGTGACCACCAGGATAACCGGCGATCAGTTGGATCAGAACTGGCGGGCGGGCACCCAGGGGGCGCCGGTAACTACCATCGACCTGGGACCATTGCTGGCCAGGGAAGCAGACGATCTGGCACGGGATTTCGAAACTCTGAACGAAGATGTGATCGCTGCCTGTGTAGAGCGGTGCGGCGAAAATCCGTTATTCCTCGAACAATTGTTGCGCAACGCTGGCGAACTAAACCCTGGCGATATTCCCGGCACCATCCAGGGCATTGTACAGGCCCGCCTGGATGCCTTGCCCCAAGACGACCGTGAGGCGATCCAGGCGGCCTCGGTCCTGGGCCAGCGGTTCACACGCCCGGCCTTGGAGGCGCTGCTTGAAGCGAAGGGTTACGATCCGGCCAATCTGCTGGCCAACGTGTTGATCCGGCCCGCCGGCAACGACTATCACTTCGCCCACGCGCTGATCCGCGAAGGCGTTTACACCTCCATGCTGCGGCCCCGGCGGACCGGGCTGCACAGCCGGGCGGCGCAATGGTTCCACGGCGACGACCCAATCCTGCATGCCGAACATCTGGACAAAGCGGAAGAGCCCGGCGCGGCGCAGGCTTACTGGGATGCCGCCATTGGGGAGGCGGAAAGACGCCGGCACGAGCGCGCGAGTCAGCTTGTGGAACGCGCATTGGAGCTGGACAGCGGGAGGGAGGTCCGGTTCGGCCTTGTGTGCCTGCATGGCGATTTGTTGCGCGAATTGGGTCAGGTGGATCAGTCCATCGCCGCATTTGAAAACACAATCAAAACGGCAATGGGGGATGAGCAATCTTGCCGCGCAAACATCGGCCTGGCCGAGGGCCTGCGGATCAGGGGTAGACACCGCGAAGGGCTGTCTTGTTTATTCATCGCCGAAAATGCGGGCGAATCCATCGGATCAGCCGAATACCTCGCACGCGTCCACGTCCTGAAAGGCAACTTGTATTTCCCGCTTGGCGAAAAAGACAACTGCACCGCGGAACACGAAAAGGCCCTGCATTATGGGCGTGAAAGCGGTTCCACCGAAGCTCAAGCGCGGGCATATAGTGGCTTGGCGGACGCCCATTATCTAAGCGGTCGCATGCTGAGCGCCGGACAAATGTTCGAACGCTGCATAGATCTTGCAAAACAAAACAATCTCACGAGTATCGTCTCCACAAATCTTGCGATGCTGGGCCCCAGTAAGATCTATGCCCTGGAATTTGCAGCCGGAAATACATTGGTTGAAGAAGCGTTGCGGCTATCGTCAACCATCGGTAATTACCGGGCGGAAATCCTCGGACGAATTCGATTAATGCACTTGCAATTTGAAGAGGGTTTGAACGAGGACTTATTGGCGAATGCCAAAATTGCTTTTGATATGTCTCAAGAATATGGTGTCGAGGTATTCGCCGGCAGTGCGCTTCTCCATCAATCAAGGGCTTATTTTGAGATGGGCCAACTGGACAAAGCCGTCGAAGCGGCCGAGGACGTCTGGGGCCGGGTCATCAAAAACCACTTTGAGAATTTTTATGGTCCCAGCGTCCTTGCTGTTATTGCCTGTGCATCACCGGATGAAGAGCAACGAAATTGGTCGATAGACGAAGGCCATTGCATTCTATCCGAAGGGGCAGTGGGTCATAACCACCTGTACTTTTACCGCTTTCTCATGGAGGCAGGCTTGGAACAGGGCGATTGGGAATTGCTGCAAAGTGCCCGCGATGCCTTGGCTGAATTTACCCGCGCCGAGCCACTGCCGTTGACAGATTTTCTCATGGCCCGCGCATCGGCTCTGCGCGATTTTTATCAGGGCCACGACCGCGATGCGGCCATCGGAAGCCTTCACGGTCTTAAAACCCAAGCCGAACGAGTTGGTCTGAAAGTTGCCTTGCCGCGCCTCGAAGCTGCAATTTCCGAAGCTGGCCACTGAACGCAAATGGCCGGCGCTTTCTCCCGGCCCGGCTTTCCTCTATGTATCCCAGCCATGAAACAAGTCCGTCTCCTCACCGCCATCTATGTCATCGCCGCCATATTGTTGGCCGCGCATTCATTTCACACGGTGTATGCCCACCACCCGCCCCTGGGCCAATGGGTCAGAACAATCATCTATGGTTCTGGGCCCTGGCTGTGCGCTTTGGCCTTTGCCGGGGCCAAGATGGCTTTTCAGATATTGCTGCGCAAGGAGACCACGGGGTTTCGCAATACCTTCACCTGGGTCACCGGCGTGGTTATCGGCTTGATGATCTTCACAAAAATCATGGCCTAATGTATTAAGTAAACACACCGGGCCAGGCTTTCCCGACACGGCTCTCCATCGACAAAAAAGGCGTAAAAAAATATGAGCGGTCCCTTGGAAGGTATTCGGGTTCTGGATATCGCAACCATTCTCGCGGCCCCCCTGGCCGGCACCATGATGGCGGATTTCGGCGCCGACGTGATCAAGGCGGAATTGCCCGGCGTGGGCGACGGCCTGCGCACCTTCCCCCCCTTCAAGGATGGTAAATCCGTGTGGTGGAAGGCCGCTAACCGCAACAAGAAATTCATCACACTGGACCTGCGCAAGCCCGAAGGCGCGGCGTTGTTGTTGCAGATGCTGCCCAAATTCGATGTTCTGCTGGAAAACTTCCGCACCGGTACCCTGGCCAAATGGGGCCTGGACACGGAAACTTTGTGGCAAGCTAATCCCAACCTAATCATCATGCGCGCCACGGCCTTCGGGCAGACCGGTCCCTACGCCAACAAGCCCGGCTTCGCCCGCATCTTCGAGGCCATGTCGGGCCTGGCCTACATCACCGGCGATCCGGACCGCTCGCCCATGCACAACGGCTACCCCATCGGCGACAGCATTGGCGGCCTGTTCGCCTGCAACGCGGTGCTGATGGCCCTGCTGGCGCGGGAGCGGGGCACCACCAAGGGCGGCGAGGAGATTGATCTCTCCATGACCGAGGCCACCTATCGCCTGCTGGACAGCCAGACCATCCAGTACGACCAGTTAGGCGAAGAACCGCAGCGCAGGGGCAATGCCTCGCACTATTCCGCCCCCGCCAACGTTTTTCGCACCTCTGATGACCAGTTCGTCTCTCTGTCGGGCAGCACCCAGGCGACCTTCAAGGGCAATGCCCGGGCGGTCGGGCGACCGGAAATGCTGGAGGATCCGAAATACACCTCGAACCCGAAACGTTTCGAGAACCGGGCCGAGTTGGATGTGATCTTCACCGAATGGTTCACCACCCACACCCAGGCCGAAGCGATTGAAGCTTTCGAGCGGGAGGGCGGCACCCTGGCGCCGATCTATTCCATCTCCCAGATTTTCAACGACCCGCAGTTCATGGCCCGGGAAGCCATTGTCTCCGTGCAGGATAACGATTATGGCCAGGTTCGCCTGCAAGGCGTCGTGCCAAAACTGACCAACAACCCCGGCGAAGTCCGCCACACCGCCCGTGACCTGGGCGCCGATAACAGCGCGGTTTACGGCGAACTGCTTGATTTAAGCGCCGACGACATCGCCGCCTTGCAGGACAAGGGTGTCGTCTAACGTAACAGCGACGCCATGATCCGCTCTCGCGACAACGGCATATGGTGAATACGGACGCCCAAGGCATGGGCGACCGCGTTACCAATAGCCGCCGCCGTGGGTGCCACGGAACATTCACCCACGCCGAGGGAAGGTTGGCCGGGCTGATCCAGCACCACCGCCTCGATTTCCGGCACTTCTGTGAACCGCAGAATGGGATAGCTGTCCCAATCCAACGAGGTCACGCCGGCTCCTTGCATGGTGACTTGTTCCTTCAGGGTCCATGAAGCCCCTTGCACGGCGCCGCCCTCCAACTGGTTGCGGATGCCGTCGGGATTAATCACCAAACCGGCGTCGGCCACGACCCAGATATTTTGCAGACGCACCTCTTCGTCAACGCTGAGGGCAACGGCAACGGCGGCATAGGCGGCCATATTCTTGTATCTGGAGAATGCCAGGCCCAAACCCCGCCCCTCCCCGCCCGGCCCCCGTTGCGGCCATTGGGCCCGTGCGGCCACCGCCTCCAGCACCCCGCGGGCGCGGGGGTCGGACAGCAGGGACAGCCGATAAGCCAAGGGATCTTCGCCGGCGCGGTTGGCCAGTTCATCCATCATGGCTTCCAAGGCGAAAACGTTGGTCAGGGCGCCCAGGGTCCGCAGCGCCGAGGTGCGGACGGGGGGATTGGTCACCAGGTGATGGATGATGCGGCTATTGGGAATATCGTAATAGGGCTTGGCGTTGCGGGTGCCGCCGCCGCCGCGCTCTTCGGGCGGATCGTCGGGAATTTGGAGGGACGGTGGGTTCTCCAAGGCCTCCGCCGCGAGCAGCGAGCCACTATCCGCCAAGGGGCGCTGTACGTGGGTCGGGCTCCAGATCTCGGCCGTCCAATCTACAGGCTTGCCACCTCCATCGACCCGGATGGACACATCAATCAGCATGGCGGGGCCGAACGGCTCGAACCCGAACTCCTCCTCCCTCCGCCATTGCAGACGGATATGCCGGCCCGGCATCCGCACCGCGATCAGAGCGGCATCCAAAGCCGCGTCGTCGGCGCCATTGTGGCCATAGCAACCGGCGCCGTACATATGCCGCGTTGTTACGGCGGACTCGGGTAATTCAAGCACCTTGGCGATATTCAGGCGCAGGGGGTGCATGCCCTGGCCGTGGGACCAAACCGTTAAATGGTCGTCGCGAAACAGCGCCAGGGCGCAGGACGGCGCCATGGAGGCATGCGCCACGTAGGGCCGGGAAAAGGTCGCCTGAACCAGATCACCCGCTGCCGCCCCATCAGGCGCGCCGTATCTCCGTTCATCCGATGCTTGCCCGCGCAGCCAGTCGGCTTCCTGCTGCCCAGGGCTAATCGAGGGTGCGCCACGCCATTGGGCATGGCCGGGCGCGGTAGCTGCGGCGGTTTCAACCGCGTGTTCATCCGCGCCAAAAAACGCCACAAAATTTTCTATTCGCAGGACCTCAACATCGCAATTACGTTTGAATGTCTCTTCATCAAAATCGAGCAAGACCGCGCCGGGGCCCGGTTGGCGCAGCATGCGTGCGTGCAACAGATCATCGGGCAGCCAATCATGAATAAAAGCACCGCCCGTAAGTTTCTCGGCCAGATCGTCCCTGGGAACACTTTGACCGACAATGCGGTAGTCTTTCACGGCCTTCGGTGTGGCATCGCCAGTAGGCGCCCGGGTCCAATCTATGTCCGCGGCCAGATCCCAATAGGTTACGCCACTGGCGGCGCCATCAACCAGAAAGGCACCCCTTTCCACGGACAATTGTTCGACGGCGCAATTCAGGCGCAAGGCCGCCCGCGCAGCCAACAGGGCGCGCGCCTCGGCACACACGGCACGAATGGCCGCGCCTGAATCCATGATCGAGAGGCTGGACGAGGTATAGCGTTCGTTGGGCCCCGCATCGCTGTCCCCCGACAACATGACCACCTGGGCCAGATCCAGGTCCAGCTCTTCGGCTGCGATTTGGGACAGCCCCGTGACAACGCCCTGGCCGATCTCCACCTTTCCCGTGGCCACCCGCACGGTGCGGTCGGCCTGAAAACGCAGCCAGGTATCGAAGTGGGGATTGGTGGCAACGCTTGCCGGCAGTTGATTATTCATGTGCGTGCCGCCCGCTCAATAGCCCGGATGATGCGTGTATGTGCCCCGCAGCGACACAGATTGCCATCCAATGCTGTTGCGATCTCGGATCGGCTGGGATTGGGATTACTGTCCAGCAAAGCCTTGGCGCTGATCAGGATGCCGGACAGGCAATAGCCGCATTGCCCGGCCTGTTCGTCCATGAAGGCTTGTTGCAGGGGATGGGGGTCCTCCCTGGTGCCCAGGCCTTCCATGGTTTGAACCGATTTATTGGCAACGGAATCCATTGTTCTCGTGCAGGCATAAACGGCTTCGCCATCGACCAGCACCATGCAGGCGCCGCACTGTTCCAAACCGCAGCCGTAATGGGTCCCGGTCAGGCCCAGTTGGTTGCGCAGAACATAGATCAACGGCAGATCGGGCCGGGCAGTGATCTCGTACGCCGCGCCGTTGACTGTTAGTTCGAATGTTTCGGTCATAGCTTTTCCCCATAACACCGCCCCGATAATGCCAGGATCGCACCCAGGATGGCCAGCACGGCTGCAAATGGCCCAAAACCCGCGAAACCCACCGTGGCCAATATCCAGCCGCCAATGGCCGCGGCACCTAGCCAGCCGGCCGACGCCGCGGTGCTGTTCAGACCCAGCACCGTGCCCCGCACTTCCGCCGGTACATCGGCCAGGGCGGCCATGAGCGAGGGGCGGGAGAGGGCATTGGTGAACATGAAGGTAAAGCCCAGAGCGGTGGAGACGCCAATACCCGCCTGCCAGCCGAACAGTAAGATGGCCACGATGCCAGAGGCCATAAGGGCAAGGGCGAAGGTCAAGGCACGGTCGTGCAATCGATCGCCAAGCTGCCCACCGACAATGGTGCCGAGAATATTACCCAAGGCAAAAATCATCAAAGGCAGGGCGAGAAACTGTAGCGACAGATCATAAGTCTGAAGCATGAAGGTCGCGTAATAGACCGCCGACAGTCCGAAACAAATGCGTTCGGCGATGACGCTGCCCAGCAACCGCAAGACCGGGCCGGTCAGCGCTGTGCGCAAAGAAGGTCGCTTGGCGGCCCTCCTGACCGCCCCTTCGCGAACCACGGATTTGGTGACCACGACCATGGCCAGGGCCGAAACAAGGGATAAACCGGCGACGCAGTAATTAACGCCGCGCCAACCGATCGATGCACCAATCCATGAGGCCAAAGGAACCCCGATCAACAAAGTCATGGATTGCCCGGTCATGATCCAACCCAGGGCGCGGCCCCGCTGCCGATCAGTGACGCGGCCCGCGATCTCGGCCATGCTGACACCGGTGAACAAGCCACAGGTACCACCCGCCACGGTGGCCCATACGGCCACCGTCAGAAAACTCTGCCCTTGGCCGACGCCCGTCATGGCGACAGCCAGTGCGATGGGTGCCCCGACCAGAAAAGGTCTGCGGCCAATTAAGTCGGAGCCGATACCGGCGGCAAACGATACCAACCCCCAGGCAATGGAACTCATCCCAATCAGATTGGCGATGGCGCCCAGGCTGACACCAAGGTCTTGGGACATTGTGACCAGAAACGGCGCCCTGGTCGAACCGCTAGCGGTAATGGCAAAGGTCGCCAGACAGGTCGCGGCGATCAACAACCATGGCATGGGACGCGGGGGATCGATTGCCGGAGCGGCCGCATTCTCGGTGGACATATGGGTGGAGCCTCGAATGGCGGGAGAGGTAGGCGGAACTATCATTCTAACCGCAATTGGCATTGCCCGCCATGAATGCATAATGGCGTGATGTACGATTCAGATCACGACCCCATCCCCACTTCCGATTTCCATGGCCAAAAGCCGCAACTGGATGTTCCCTTTACCTCGCGCCGGCGCATCAACTGGGGCGACAGCGACACCGCCGAGATCGCCTATACGGGCAGCTTCATCCCCATGGCCATCGATGCCCTGGAGGTCTGGTACGAGGCGGTGCTGGGCCATACATTTTACGATCTCAAACGCAACAACATGGGCAACCCCGCCGTCTCCCTGCACTTTGACTTCCACGCCCCCATCGTGGTGGGGGAACGGCTGGATATCGCCGTCTTCGTGGACAAACTGGGCACCTCCTCGATCACCCACCGCTTTGAGATGACCAAGGTGGGCGGGCCGTTGGTCGCCACGGCCTCCTTTACTTCCGTCCTGGTCACGGATGTTCATACCGACCGCATCAAGTCCAAGGTCTTTCCCGCTGACTGGCGGGCCAGGATCGAGGGCTATATGCGGGAGTGCGAAATGCGGGACCAAGGCGTCGCCGGCCGGCGGGAGATCATGGATTTCTGGTTCGGGCCGCCGGGATCACCCGACCGGGGCCAGCCGCGCGAAGTTTGGTTTGCCCGCCAGGATGCCGGTGCTTCGGAATTCGATGCCGAAATCCGCGCCAGGTTTGAGCCGACCATTCAAGCGGCGGCGGCGGGCGACCTGGATCATTGGGCCCATTGCTTGGACGGTGCCCTGGCACTGTGCCTGCTGTTGGATCAGTTCACCCGCAACATCTATCGCGGCACTGCCCAAGCCTTTGCCACCGACCGCAAAATTCTGGAGGTTTCCAAACGGGTCGTGGCCGCCGGCTGGTTGGAAGGTCTCGATATCCAGCCAAAAAAGTTCCTGATCATGCCCTTCCAACATACCGAGGACCTCGCCAGCCAGGAACAGGGCGTGGACCTGTTCGCCGCCATGCGGGGTAGCGAAAGCGGCGACAAATCCTACAACGCCATGATAAGGCACAGAGACTTGATCGCCACATACGGACGCTTCCCCCACCGCAACAAAGCCCTGGGACGGATCAACACACCAGAAGAAGAGACCTATCTAAAAGACCCCAAGGCCGGTTTTTAGGTCGAGTACGTCGCGAACCTTTGCGTCACCGCCTGGGCGGCCCAGTCGGTTTTAATGTTGACCACGGCGACCATGCCCTCGTTCACCTTGGCCTGGGCCCGGTCCAACGCAGCGCGGATCTCGCCCGGTTCCTCCACATATTCGCTGTAGCAGCCCAAAGCCTCGGCCATCTGGTCATAGCGGGTATAGCCTAGATCACGGCCTGGCTTGGACTGATCGGGATCCGCCGTCCAGCCGCCGTTCAGGCTGATCACCACCAGCACGGGGATCTTATGGCGCACGGCCGTGTCCAGCTCCATGGCATTCAGGCCAAAGGAGCCATCACCATGCACCACGATGACCTGGGTATCCGGCTTCGCTACCTTGGCGCCGAGGCCAAACGGCAAGCCGACGCCCATGGTGCCGAAGGGACCTGAATTCAGGCGATAACCCGGTGCGTATGTAGGCATGGACTGACGGCCATAATTGAGTATTTCCTGGCCGTCCACCACCAGGATAGCATCCCGGTCCATGAAATTCTTGACCTCCTCGCACAGGCGCAGGGGATGGATCGGCACCGCGTCGGAGAGAGAGTTGCTGCCCGGTGCGGCGCGCTTGGAGGCCTCCTTTTCCGCCAGGGTGCTGCGCCAGTGCTCATAGCGGGCGGGATCGACCCGGCCGTCGATGGCTTTGTTCAACTGCGCCAGGGCAGTCTTGGCGTCGGCGACGATGGGGATGTCCAGCTTGCGCGGACTTTCGGCAATTTCATCCACGTCAATGTCAATGCGGGCAATGGTGGCATCGGCGGAGAACCGCGGTGCAGCCAGGTGGGCGACAATGTAGTTCAGGCGGGTGCCCACCACGACGATCAGATCCGCGTCCCGGAACGCCGTCGAACGCGCGGCGGGGAAACAGCAGGCATGATCCTCGGGCACCACGCCGCGGCCTTGCGGCGTGGTGTAGAACGGAATGCCCGTGGCATCCACCAGAGCCTCCAGTTCCTCCCAGGCCTGGGACCAGATCACACCGCTGCCCGATAGCAGCACGGGGCGTTCCGCCTTGTTCAGGGCGGCGACCAGTTCTTCGATCTGGGTTTCGGGGGCAGGTTGCCGGGCCGTCAATATGGGCCGACCGGACATGGACCAGTCAATCTTGTCCTCGTCCACCATCTGGTAGAGCACATCGCCTGGCAGATCCAAATAGACCGGCCCCGGCTTGCCGGACATGGCCCGCTGCATGGCGGTGTTCAGCATCTCCGGTATGCGGCGGGCGTCATAGACCCGGGCGGCATATTTTACGCAGCCCGACATGATATCCATCTGGTCAATTTCCTGGAACACCTGCTTGCCGTAGCCCAGCACCGGGCTGGCGCCGCCCAGGGCCACCACGGGGCAGCAGTCAATCAGGGCATTGGCCAGGCCGGTGGTCAAATTAATGGTGGCGGGGCCGGAGGCGGCCATGCAGACGCCGGGGCGCTGTTGCAGGCGGCTGTAGGCTTGCGCCATGAAGGCGGCGGCCTGTTCGTGACGCACATCGATACAGCGGATGCCTTCCTTGATGGTCGCCGCCTCGGCTGCCAGCATGGGCCCGCCCATAAGGAAGAACATCTCATCCACGCCCTCCCGCTTCAGGGCCTTGGCCAGGATCTCCGATCCGTTCAATTGCGCCATGATGTCGTCCTCCAAATTGCTATTATTTCACTGCTGCCTCAGCATGACATTTGGCGAAGCCGTGAGCAATTTGTTAAAAGGACACCATGAACACAGATATTCGTTTTCTCATTGTCGCCTTCGACGGCCTGCGCCCGGACATGTTGGATGACCGCCTGATGCCCAACCTATCCGCATTCTGCCGCCGGGGCAGCCAGTGCACCGACAACCGCGCGGTCTTTCCCACCGAGACGCGGGTCAACCAATCCAGCCTGATCACCGGTTGCCATCCGGGGCGCCACGGCATGGTGGCCAATAAATTCATGGAACCGGCGGCGGGCGGCTTCCTCAATACCGGGGATTTCGCGGCCCTGAGCGCGGCCGATGGGCAGACGGGCGGCATTTTGACCGCACCCAGCATGGGGGAAATCCTGCACAATGCGGGCCTGGAACTCGCCGTCGTGGGGTGCGGCACCGCCGGTGGCAACCGCATTCTGCACCATCGGGCCCAGGCATTAGGCAATTTGAACCTGTCCCTGCATGGCCTGGATAAATCCACCACGCCGGACGCCGGGGGCGAGGTGGTCAAGGCCCTGCGCCCGATCCCGGATGCGGACCTGCCCAACAAGGCGCAGATCGATTGGGTCGTGGATGCCTATATGGAGGTCGTGGCACCGGGCCGGGACCCGGCGGCGGCCATACTATGGTTCTCCGACCCCGACACCCCCTATCACTATAAGGGCATTGAAAGCCCGGAAGCAGCGGACGCCATCCGCCATGCGGACGCCGCCTTTGGCCGGCTGTTGCAGTGGCGGGCGGATACTGGGCGCGGCAACAGCCTGCAAATCATCGCCCTCTCGGACCACGGGCATGTGGCGACCCATGGCGAACCCATGGGATTGTTGGACAGCTTTTCCAATGCCGGCTACAACATGGATGATAATACATTGATCCCCGGCACTTTCGGATCCTTGTATGTGACGGACCCCGATGAGCAAAAGCGCATGGTTGCCTGGTTGCAATCCCAACCCTGGTGCGGCCTCATTTTTGCCAGGGATCTGGATGGTTTGCCCAGCGGCGCGCTGCCCTTGTCCGACGTCAATTGCGATCACCGGCGTAGCGGCGACATCGTCTTTGTCCTGGGCCGCGATGAAGGGGCGCCCAACGATGGCCTGCCGGGCCGCTGCCTGCATGACAACCAGGAAATTCCCATAGGCTGCGGCCTGCATGGCGGCCTGTCGCCCTACGAGGTCAGC
The DNA here is from genome assembly GCA_046582635.1 of Alphaproteobacteria bacterium. Classification (GTDB taxonomy): domain Bacteria; phylum Pseudomonadota; class Alphaproteobacteria. The sequence continues at coordinate 4,581 of JAYGEA010000023.1, read as the reverse complement.
TCCGTGCTGGCCTTTTCCGGCAGTCTGTTCGCCCAGGACGCCACCATCACCGCCCCGACGGGGATCATCGATATCCTGCCGACGATGCTGCATGCCCTTGATATCCCAGCGCCCGAAATGGATGGGCGGGTGCTGCACGAAACCATGCACGGAGCCGTAATGTCCGGCGAACGGGGAACGGCACGTGCTTCGACCAACGATGGCTACAGCCAAACAGTGGCATACGACCGGGTCGGCGACAGCCGCTATCTGGCCCATGGCCGCCGCGACGACGCACCGCCGATCGATTAGTTCGCCAGCCGCGCCAGGAAATCCAGTTCGATCCCGGTCAAGCCGTGTTCGAACAGATCATTGTGGCCGGCGCCGGGGATGAAGTGCGCCTCCTTCGGTTGCCGGGCCGCCTGGTACAAAAGTCGGCCAAATCGGGTGGGAATGATGCGGTCGGCCTCGCCATGGATCAGCAACAACGGCGCCTGGATTTTGGCGATAAGGTCGATGGAGGGAAACCGGTCCTTCATCAACAGACCCACGGGCAGGAAGAAATACGCCGCCTGCCCCACATCGACGGTCGAGGTATAGGGCGCCTCCAGGATCACCGCGCGCACGGGAAATTCCGAGGCCATGCGCACCGCCACCCCGGTGCCCAGACTTTCGCCCAGCATGACCAGCCGTTCGGGCGGCAGACCCTGGCCGGCGAGATAATCCATTGCCCCGCGCGCATCATGATACAGGCCGTCCTCGGTCGGGCTGCCCGGATTGCCGCCATAGCCGCGATAGCCCGTCAATAGCAGCCCGTGACCGGCTTCATACAGCGGCCGGGTTTTGTAGATACGGTGGGAAATGTTGCCGCCGTTGCCTTGGAAATACACCAGGGTGGGGAAGCCTTTTTCGGCCGCCCGGTACCACGATGTCAGCGTCAGGCCGTCGGCGGTGCGGTAGCTGACCGCCGCGAAACCGGACGCGGGCGCGGGCAGGTTGGCATCGGGGAAATACATCAGGCTGCGCTGCATCATGGCACAGCCCGCTACCAGGGCCGCATAGGCGACCAGCGCCAGGCCGAGTATTTTCACCAACACCTCCATATTCCGGAAAGTCCCCCGAAAATCATATGCTATAAAACGCTCATGAACGATCCATCCTACCCGAAATTGAGCCTGCCGCCGTCACTTTGGGCGGCAACGGCGGCGCCCGCCGCCGAGACCCCCGCGTTTGCCGGCGATGCCCGGGCCGACGTGGCCGTCGTCGGGGCCGGCTTCACCGGCCTGTCCGCCGCCCTGCATCTGGCCATGGGCGGCGCGGATGTCGCCGTGCTGGAAGCGGGCGAGCCGGGATGGGGGGCCTCGGGGCGCAATGGCGGCCAGGTTATTCCCGGCCTGAAGGAAGATCCACGCGAGATCATTGCCCGCTTCGGCGCGGGGCCGGGCGAACAGATGGTCAAGGCCTCGGGCGCGGCGGCCGATCTGGTGTTCGGTCTGATCCGCGGCCATGATATGGATGTGGATTACCAGCAATCGGGCTGGATACAGGCGGCCCATTCCCAAAACATGTTGCCGGCGCTACGCCTGCGCCATGGCGATTGGGCCGCGCGTGACGCCAACGTAGCCTGGCTGGAACGGGACGAAATGACCCAGCGCATGGGCGATGACCGTTATCAGGGCGGCTGGATCGACAAACGCGGCGGCGGCGTGCAACCCCTCAGCTACGCCCGCGGCCTGGCCAAGGCGGCCCAGAAGCAAGGCGCCCGGATACATGGTTCCTCGCCGGTGCAATCCCTCAACCGCGATGGTACGGGCTGGCGCCTGGAAACAGCCAACGGCACCCTGACCGCCGACAAGGTCATTTTAGCAACCAATGGCTACACCGACGGTCTGTGGCCCGGCCTGGCGCAATCGGTGGTGCCGATCTACAGCGTGCAGGTGGCCACCGCGCCCCTGGGCGAGAATATCCGGGGCAAGATCCTGGGCGGTGGCGAGGTGTTGTCCGATACCCACCGGGTGCTGTGGTACTTCCGCCAGGACGGCCATGGCCGCCTGATCATGGGTGGCGGCGGCTCGGCCTATGAAAGCGGCGCGGTCAAGGTTTATGAAAGTTTGCGGGATCGGGTCCGCCATCTGCTGCCCGAGGCCGGCGATGTACCGTTCGAATTTGCCTGGAATGGCAAAGTTGCCATGACCACCGACCATTACCCCCATTTGCACGAACCCGCGCCGGGCCTGTGGGCCGCCCTGGGTTACAATGGCCGGGGCGTGGCCATGGCCACCATGATGGGCAAGGTCATGGCCGACCGGGTGCTGGACAGCGCCGATCCGGAGTTCGATTTCACCACCAGCCCCATCCGGCCCCTGCCCCTGCACGGCCTGCGGGGCATCGCCGTTACCGCCACGCGGGCCTATTATCGTTTGCGTGACGCATTGGAAGGTTGAGGAGAGTTTCATGAGTACCGCCGCCTATCAGGTAGAGGCCTACAACACCTCGAAGGAATCCGACAACAAGATCCATGACGACGCGACGGCGAAAAAGTTCGGCTTTGCCGGCGGCCTGGTGCCAGGCGTCGATGTCTACGCCTATCTGACCCACCCGGCGGCGGCGCGCTGGGGCCGGGATTGGCTGGAGCGCGGCGCGGCCGATTGCCGCCTGATGCTGCCGGTCTATGACGGCGCCATGGCCACGGTCAGGTCGGAAGATATTCCCGGTGAAGGCGATGCCATGACCATCACCGTGGAAAGCGCGGGCCAGCTTTGCGCCCAAGGCACCGCGCGCCTGCGGGACACAGCACCCAGCACGCCTGAATTGGCGGATTTTCCCACTGCCCCCCTGCCCGGTGAACGGCCCCCGGCTACCCCCGAAACCTTGCCCAAGGGCGCCCTGCTGGGCACCCACGAAATGGCAATTACAACGGATTTTGCGGCGGATTATTTGCGCGATGTGCGCGAGACCCTGCCCCTCTACGCCGATCAAGGCCTGATCCATCCAGGCATCATCTGCCGCCTGGGCAATTGGGCCCTGACCCGCAATGTGGTGTTGGGACCATGGATCCACGTGGGCAGCAGCATGCAGCATTTTTCCGCCGCCAAAGTTGGCGAGGACCTCTCCGTCCGGGCCCGCGTTACCGATAATTACGAGCGGAAGGGCCATCTGTTCGTGGAACTGGACGCGGTGGTCTTGGCGGGTGGCAACCGGGTCGTCGCCCGCATTGACCACACCGCGATTTACGAGCCACGACAGGTACGCGGTTAGTTATTGCAGCAGCACCATGGGGCTGCCCACATCGACCACGCCGATGGCTTCATGGGCTTTGTAGCCCAGTAATTCCTGGATACGCACGGGCATGTGGCGCACCTTTTCAATGGGCACGGTGAGGAAACTGTTTTCCTCGGCCCGCAACCAGCCGACCACATAGCCGAGAAACATGCCGCGCCGGTGTTGATCGGTGGTGGTGTTGGCACCACCGCCATGCAGGGCGGATCCGAGGTACATCAGCGCCGAACCGGCCGGCATTTCGGCCTGGACGATCTCGTCCGGCCGGGGTTTCCGGTCGGGCGCCCAAAGATGGCTGCCCGGCACCACCTGCGTGGCGCCGTTTTCCTTTGTGAAATCGGACAGGGCGAACATCGCCTCAACCTGCAAGGCGGGCTTTGGCGCCGTGAGAAAGCCCCAGGCATCTTCGTCCCGATGCAATTTTTGCGCATCCTCGCCAGGGCCGATCTGGATCAACTGTCCGGTGTTAAAGATATAGTCATGACAGTTGGGCAACAGAAAATGGTCCGCCGCGCCACACAACAGCGGCGTCAACATGATGTCCAGAAAGGCTTCCGATTTTGCCGGCAGGCCGTCAATACGAACCGTGGACAGGCCGTAAAATTCCACCATCCGTTCATGTGCCGGATGACGCAGCCCCGGCGCGGTGGCGCGGATCAGAGCGTCCAATTCCTGATTGAGCGCCCCCAACACCTCTGACGAGAGAATACCCTCAACCACGACCGCGCCATCCCGTTGCAACAGATCAAAGACGGTTTGGGGCACAACGTCAGGCCCGACATGCGCAAGTTTTACCATCGCCAATTCCTCAATCCGGTTCGGAGGCGGCCATTGTAATCAGGAAAGGGGCACTAGTCGCATTGATAATCACCCTTGGTATTATTCCCCTTGGGGAACCTCGCGGATATCCAAGGCACCATCATTCATGCGTTTCATCAACTTGCTGGCATCGTCCGATACCAGCAAATCCAAGAACAACGTCCGTTCCATGGTCAAGCCGTCTTCAAGTGGTTTCTCGGCCTCTTGACGGATCAGACGTTTGATGTGGCCGAATGTCAGGGGCGCGATGGCGGCATATTCCCGGGCCAGCGCAAGGGCATGGGGCAGGACCGGGCCGTCGGTCACCTCGTGCACCATGCCCAGCGCCAGGGCCTCGCGCGGGGGCACGGTGCGGCCGCGGGTGACCATTTCAAAGGCCCGGGCCTGGCCCACGAGGCGGGCCAGTTTTTGGGTGCCGCCGCCGCCCGGCAGAATTCCCAGCTTGGCCTCGGGCAAACCCAGATGAAATTCACCGTCCTGGGCGATGCGCAGATCGCAGGACAG
>JAYGEA010000169.1:0-27483 GCA_046582635.1 Alphaproteobacteria bacterium | reverse complement strand
CTATGCGGCCCTCAACGTCTCCTTGGTCAAGGATGATCTGTGTTACAGCCTGGATGACACGGGCGCCAAACTGTTCGTGGTGGACGAGGAATTAGCCCCCGCCTATATCGCCGCCAAACCGGGCCTGACCGCCGACCCGGCGGTCCTGGTATTGGGCGACATAACCTCCGTGCCCGGCGCCCTGCCGTTCGAGGATTTACTGGGCGGGGACGAAACCCTGCCGGAGGCGGACGTCGCCGCCGCCGATCCTATGTGTATTGTTTATACGGGCGGCAGCACCTCCATGCCCAAGGGTGTTCTGGTCTCGCATCTGTATTACATCGCCGCCGCCATCCGTTACGGCGACATTGCCGAGGCGAAAGAGGACGACGTGCATTTCGCCAATTCGCATTTCTTTCACATCGGCGGCCAGCAGTTCGCCATCACCGGCCCCCTGTATCATGGCATGACCGGGGTGATGGAAAAGTGGTTCTCGGCCTCCGGCTATTGGGCCACCATCCGCAAACATGGCGTCACGGTGATCGATCCCCTGGGCACCATGATGGCGGTGTTGCTGCGCGCGCCTGAATCCGAACAGGACAAACAACATAAGGTCCGTATCGGTGTTGGTATTGCGGCCGGCCAGATGCGCCGGGATCTGCGCGACGAGTTCGAGGCGCGCTTCGGCACCCCCATGATGGAAGTATACTCCATGACGGAAATGGGCGTCTTGATCTGTTCCGAACGCACGTTTGACCGCCGCCTAGGGTCCTGCGGCCGGCCCCATGGCTGGACGGAGGTGCTGATCGTCGACGGCGACGACAACCCCGTGCCCACCAATACCACGGGACAGATCCTGTTGCGTCCCCAGGTGCCCAACACCTACATGATCGAATATATCAACAAACCGGCGGAGACCCTGGCGGCGTGGAAGAACCTTTGGTACCACAGCGGCGATCTGGGTTACCTGGACGACGACGGCTTTGTCTATTTCGTCGGCCGCGAGGCCCATTGGATCCGCCGCCGTGGCGAAAACGTCTCCGCCTTCGAAGTGGAAAAGGCCATGACGGCCCATGACGCCGTGATCGACTGCGCCGTGGTCGGCGTTCCCTCCGACATCGGCGAAGAGGATATCAAGGCCTATGTCCAGGTCTCGGGCCACGTGGAGCCTATGGAACTGGTGGCATGGTGCAAGGACCGCATCGCCTTTTTCAAACTGCCCCGCTATATCGAATTCGTCGAGGACTTCCCCCGCACCATGACCAAGAACGAGATCGCCCGCCATGAACTGCGCGAGCGGGGCATTGGCAATGCCATCGACGTGCTGCCGGACAATCGCTGATGGCCCCCCACCCCCATCGATTGGGCGTGGACATAGGCGGCACGTTCACGGACTTCGCCCTTTACGATGCCCTGGGCGGCACCCTGGCAATCCACAAACAACTGACCACGCCCGACGACCCCGCCCGCGCCGTACTGGAAGGTACCGCCGCGCTATTATCGCAAAATGGGCTGGACCTGGGCGCGGTTTCCGAGATCGTGCATGGCACCACCTTGGTCACCAACGCCGTGATCGAACGCAAGGGCGCGGTGACCGGCATGCTGACCACGCGGGGCTTCCGCGATATTCTGGATATGCGCCAGGAGAAACGCTACGACGTGTTCGATCTGCGCCTGGTCTTCCCCGACGCAATCGTGCCCCGGCGGCGGCGGCGGGAGGTGGACGAACGCTGCCATTATGACGGCCGGATCGAGGTGGCGCTGGATCTGTACGCCGCCCGCGGCACGCTGCACCAGTTGGTGGAGGAACAAAAGATCGAGGCCCTGGCCATCTGCCTGCTGCACAGCTACGCCAATCCGGCCCATGAACAGGCCCTGGGCGAGATGGCGGGGCTGGAGTTCCCCGATCTGCCGGTCTCCCTCTCCTCCCAGGTCTGCCCGGAATGGCGGGAGTTCGAACGCTTCACGACCACCACCATCAATGCCTATACCCAGCCGATGTTTGATCAATACCTCCGCCGCATCGAATCCGGTCTGCAGGATCAAGGCTTCGGTGGCCGGCTGTTCGTGATGTCGTCCTCGGGCGGGACCCTGACGCCGGCGACGGCGCGGCGCTTTCCCGTACGGGTAATCGAATCCGGGCCGGCGGCGGGGGCCCAGATGTCTGCCTTCCATGGCCGGAAGCTGCGGCAACCGCGCCTGCTGTCCTTTGACATGGGCGGCACCACGGCCAAGGGCGCCCTGATCCGCGACGGCCGGGCCATTAAGCAATACCGCCAGGAGGTTGCCCGGGTGCATGGCTTCAAGGCGGGCAGCGGACTGCCCGTGCGCGCCCCGGTGATCGATATGATCGAGATCGGCGCGGGCGGCGGTTCCATCGCCGCCCCCGATGTGCGCGGCGCCATAGCGGTCGGCCCCGCCAGCGCCGGCGCCGATCCGGGACCGGCCTGTTACGGCCGGGGCGGCGGGCTGGCCACCCTGACCGACGCCAATTTGGTGCTGGGCTATCTGGACCCTGCGTTCTTTCTGGGTGGCGCCATGCAGCTGGACCTATCCGCGGCCGAACGGGTGATTATGGACAATATCGCAAAACCCCTGGACCTGACCCTGGCGCGGGCGGCCTGGGGCATTCACGAGGTGATTGACGAGGATGTGGCGCGGGCCTTCCGCATCCATGCCTCGGAACGCGGCTTTGACTACCGGGCCAGCGCCATGGTGGCGTTTGGCGGCTCGGGGCCCGTGCATGCCATGGGCGTGGCGGGGAAGCTGGGCATTCCCCGGGTGATTTTTCCCCCCGCGGCCGGTGTCATGTCGGCCCTGGGCCTGCTTGCCAGCCCCCTGACGTTCGAGGTGGCCCGGACCCGACAGGTTTTTGTCCTTGACCTGACCCATGAGGCGTTCGCGGAAACTTTCGCGGAACTGGAAAACGAGGCGCGCCGGCCCCTTGGTGACGATGCGGCCGATACCGGCATCACCCGCCGCATTGATATGCGCTATCACGGCCAGGGCCACGAGATCGAAGTAACCCTGCCGCCGGGCGCCGGGATCGAGGCCTTGGCGGCTTTGTTCGTTGAGGCCTACGAGGACATTCATGGCGAGGCCCAAATCGAAACTTTGGATGCGCCTCTGGTCATCACCACGTGGAAGCTCGAAGCCTCCGCCCCGCCGCCGGCGTTTGATGCCCCGCCGCCCACGGGCCAGGGCGCGGTGCGGGCAAAAGGCAGCCGCCAAGCCTATTTCGGCGGTGCCTACCACCCCACGCCCGTCTATGACCGCCAAAGCTTGAGCATCGGCACAATTGTCCCCGGCCCGGCCCTGATCGAGGAGCGGGAGTCCACCGTTGTCATCGGCCCCGGCGACCAGGTTCAGGTGGATGGGCAGGGCCATCTGGTGGCCGGGATCGGGGGTGGGTCATGAGCCTGGATGCGGTCAGCGTGGGCATCATGTGGGACCGTCTGGTGGCCATTTCGGACGAGATCGTCACCACGTTGGTGCGCACATCCTTTTCCACCATCGTCTCTGAAAGCTATGACCTGACCGTGGCCCTGTTGGATGGTGAGGGCCAGTTGATGGCCCAGGGCACCTACAGCGTGCCGGTGTTCATGGGCACCGCGCCCGCGACGTTGCGGCACATGCTGGACAAATTCCCGGCCGATACCTTGCGGCCCGGCGACGTGGTGATCACCAACGACCCCTGGCTGGGCACCGGCCATACCTTTGACATCAACGTCATGCGGCCGGTATTCCAGGGCGGACGGATCATCGCCTATGTCATTTCCATCACCCATTTGCCCGACGTCGGCGGCTTGGGCTTTGGCGCGGCGGCGCGGGAGATCTATCACGAAGGCCTGCGCCTGCCGGTCTGCAAATTATTCGAAGCCGGGGTGCGGAACGACTTCATCATCGAACTGATGGAGACCAATGTGCGGGCGCCCGATCAGGTGATCGGCGACATCATGGCCAACGTCACGGCGACCAGGGCGGGGGAGGGCATGCTGGGGGCCTTTCTGGCCGAATACGGCCTGGATGATTTTGCTGCACTTTCGGGCGAGATCCGCAGCCGCTCCGAAGTGGCCACCCGCGCCCGCATCGCGGCCATGGCCGATGGTACCTATCAAAACAGCATCCAGATCGAGGGCGTGGACGGCCCCTTGACCCTGGCCTGCCGCATCGAGGTGGCGGGCGATGCCATGGCGGTGGATTTTACCGGCACCGCCGACAGTGTGCGCCGGGGCATCAACGTGCCGTTCTGCTACACCCGGGCCATGGTGCTGTATTCCATCAAATGCCTGACCGTGCCGGAACTGCCCAACAACGGCGGCAGCGTCGTGCCCATCACCGTCACGGCGCCCGCGGGCTGCCTGCTGAACGCCCTGCCGCCGTCTCCCGTGGGCGCGCGGCACATGATCGGGCATTTCGTCTCGCCGCTTGTTTTTGGCGCCCTGGCCGATGCGGTGCCCGAGCGGATCCAGGCCGATTGCGGCATGCTGGATTTGATGACCTTCCAGGGCACCCACCGGGACGGCCACGATGTCTCGACCATCTATTTCGCCTCCGGTGGTTTCGGCGCCCTGTCGGGCCGGGACGGTGCGGAGACCACGCCGGGCCCATCGAACATGGCCGTGGTGCCTGTGGAAGTGTGGGAAACGCTGACCTCCACCACGGTGGAACGCAAGCAACTGCTGCCGGATTCTGGCGGTGCGGGCGCGGCGCGCGGCGGCCTGGGCCAGGAAGTGGTGATCCGCAACGACAGCGGTCACATCATGGGCGTCTTCTGCATGGCCAACCGCACGGATTTCCCGCCCCTGGGCCTCATGGGCGGCCAGCCCGGCCGGCCCCGCGAGCACCGCGTCAACGATTTAACGGTGGACCCCAAGGGCCACTACGAATTGCAACCCGGCGACCGCATCACCATGATCGAGGCCGGTGGTGGTGGCTACGGCCCGCCTTCGGAGCGCCCCCGCGCCGCCATCGAGGCCGACCTGGCCGAGGGTTTCATCACCCTGGAAGGCGCCGCGCGGGATTACTAAACGCCCCTCGCCACACGCTCAAGAATAGCGGGGACGTATCCGCTTTTCGCCCGCCTTAAGCGGGGCGAAAGAGCGGATTTGGCGGCGCGCACCAGGGCTTTGTCCTGGGTGGCCAAGGGGACGCCCCGCCTGATGGCGAGTTCAAGATAGGCCGCGTCATGGGTCGTCAGGGTGTGGGCGCGGGCGAGGGTTGGGATTTCCCGGAAGGCGCGGGGCCCGGTTTCCCCGTCGGTGACAATGGGCAGGCTGGCGAGCAGTTCCAAGCGGGCGGCAATCTGGGCGGCGGTTATGCGGCCCCGCTTTTCGGCTTGCAGCAGGACGTTGGCCACTTCCAAATGCCACAGGTTCGGGACAAGGGCGCCATCGCCAGCGCCATCGTCGGCGCCATGGTCCCGTAGATGTTCCAGCAAATTATCGGTTTCGGGGCGGGCCTCATCGGCAAACAACCAGGTGGCAGCTATGGAACAATCCAGCACAAAGGCGCTCATCGCCGCGCCTCATCGGCGCACATCATCGACGTCCTGTGTCGCGCAGAGTTTTCCAGTCCGCGCCGTTGAGGGTCACCTCCTCGCGCAGGGTCAGCAATTCATCGATGGCCGCGTTCACCCGTGACCGGCCGGCCTGTTCCGCGGGGACCAGACGGGCAATGGCCTTGCCCCGCCTTGTGATGAGCACCTCCTCGCCACGGCTCACTTTGTCGAGCAGGGCGGACAGATGGGTTTTTGCCTCAAATGCGCCGACTTCGATAATCATATGAAGTCCTTATCAACTAGTTGTTTAAACCAGTGATAAGGCTGGTGTGGTCAAGTGTGATAGATGCGGTCACGTCACCATAATTCTCGTGCCCATCGTCAATCCTGGTCCGGCTCGAAACCGTAGTGCACGGCCAGATAGGCGGCGCTGAACTTCCCGCCGCGGTAGTCCGCCGCCAGGGCCGATGGGTCCCGTTCCGAAGGTCGGCCGTAGCCGCCCGCGCCGGGGGTTTCGATCACCACGGCGTCGTCCGGGCCCAGGGGGATATTGTTCGGCTTGTCGGGCAGGGTTTCGTCGTTGTGGTTGGGCCCCGTGACCGAAAACCGTCCCGTCGCGCCGGGCTCGCCGCCGAAGATGCCCCAGGGTTGATGCACGAACCGCTCTCCCATGCCTGAGAACACGGTTTCATGATCGACCGGTCGGACCACCCGGCGGATGCCCATGCCGCCCCGGTATTTCCCCGCGCCGCCTGAATCCTCGATCAGGCCGTAACTTTCCACCAGCAGGGGATATTCCGCCTCAATCGCCTCCACCGGCAGGTTCGAGGTGTTGGTGATATGCACTTGCACCCCGTCCTTGCCGTCCTTGGTGAAGCGGCCGCCAAAACCGCCGCCCAGGGTTTCCAAATACACATACGGGCGGTCGTGGCGCGGGTCGTGGCCGTAGAACACCGCCGTCACGTTGGCGCCGTTGGCGGCACCGACCGCCTGTTCGGGCAGGGCCGGGGCCAGGGCGCCAATGAGGACGTCAACCACCCGCTGCGAGGTATTGGCCCGCCCGGCCACGGCCGACGGGTGCTCGGCGTTGACCAGGGTACCCAGCGGCGCGGTGATCTCTACGGCGCGGATCAGTCCGTGATTGTTGGGCAGATCCGGGTCCAGCATGGCCTTGAGGACGTAATACACCGCCGACTGCGTGGCGTTCAGGGTCAGGTTGAAATTGCCCTTCATCTGCCCCCCCGTGCCGGCGAAATCAAAGGCGATGCGATCCCCCGCCACATCCACCCGAACCGAAATGGGAATATCCACCGTGCCCATGCCGTCGTTGTCGAGAACGTCCGTGAATTCATAGCGGCCGTCGGGAATGGTGGCGATGCCGGCGCGCAGGCGGGCTTCCGTCCGGTCCATGATGGCGGCGAAGGACGCGGTCAGCATGTCCGGGGGGTACCGCTGCGCCAATTCGCCCAGACGGCGGGCGCCCAGGCGGCAGGCCGCGACCTGGGCGAAATAGTCGCCCCGCCGCTCGTGCGGCACCCGCACGTTCAACAACAATAGGTCAAATATGTCTTGCACCAATTCGCCCGCCGCGAACAGCCGCACCAGGGGAATGCGCAGGCCCTCCTGATAAATCTCCGACATGCCGCCAGCCATGCTGCCAGGCGTCATGCCGCCAATATCGGCGTGATGGGCGATATTGCAGACGAAGCCCAACAATTTACCGTCCGCGAAGCAGGGCATGGCCAGGTTCACATCCGGCAGATGGGTGCCGCCCGCCACATAAGGGTCGTTGGCGACGAAGATATCCCCCTCCACCATGTCCGCGGTGCTGTATTTAGCCAGCAACTGCTCCATCATCCCCAGCATGGATGCCAAATGGATGGGCAGGGAGTTTTCCGCCTGCACCACCAACCGGCCCTGGGCATCGGTCAGGGCGGTGGAGTGGTCCCGCCGCTCCTTGATATTGGTGGAATAGGCCGCCTTGGTCAGGGCGATATAGGTTTCATCGGTAATAGAGCGCAGAGAGTTTTGCAGGATTTCCAGCGTGATGGGATCAGGCGCTCCAGTTTTTTCAGGGGGCATTGCTCAACTCCACATGCAGGTTGCCCCTGTCGTCCACCCGGGCGGTATCGCCCGGGCCCAGCAGGGTGGTGGCGTCCAACTGTTCGATGACCGCCGGCCCGGTCAGTTCCTGCCCGGCGGCCAACTGGGCGCGATCATAAACGGGCGTATCCATGGGTGCATCGCCATCGAACCAAACCGGGCGATGATAATCCGGGGGGCCGGGCATGGAGGGTAGGGTGGTCTCCGTCTCCTCGGCGCCGGGCAGGCGGCCGATGGCGGTGATCCGCAGGTTGACCACCTCCACCGGATCGGCGGGATTGTGATAGCCGTAGCTGCGTTCGTGGACGGCGAAGAAACTTTCCGCCAGCCGGCCTAAATCACCGTCCAGCTCGACCTGCAACTCGTAATTCTGGCCCACGTAGCGCATGTCCAGACTGTGATGCAGTTGCCGGGCGGACGGCGCGACGGCGGATAATTCGAACCACGCCTCGGCCTGCTGTTGCAATTCATCCAGACTGGCCTGTATGTCCGGCAGGGCGCCCTCCGACAGGGGCGTGAGGCGGCTGAGCACGAAGCTTTCCCGCAGGTCGGAAACCACCAGGCCGCGGGCGCACAGGATGCCCGGCGCGGGCGGTACCAGCAGGCGGGAAATGCCCAAGGAATGCGCCACCGAGCCGGCATGCAGGGGCCCCGCGCCGCCAAAGGGCAGAAGTACGAAATCGCGCGGGTCGTGGCCCCGCTCCACCGAGATGGCGCGAATGGCGCGGACCATGTTGGCCGCCACGATGCCCAGCAGGCCATGGGCGGTTTGCTCCACGCTCATTTCCAGGCGCGCCGCCGCAGGTTTTAGAGCGGTGCGGGCCGCCTCAACATCCAAAGCCATGCCGCCGCCCAGCAGACCGGCGGGAGAGAGCCGGCCCAACACCAGATTGGCGTCGGACACCGTCGGCTCCGTACCGCCCTGGCCATAGCAGGCGGGACCGGGATGGGCGCCGGCGCTTTTCGGTCCCACCTTCATCAGGCCGTCCCGTTCGAACCAGGCGATGGAGCCGCCGCCCGCGCCCACGGCGTTGACATCGACGCTGGCCAGGCGCACGGGAAAGCCTTCGATCCAGCGGTCATAGGCGACCTCCGCCTCCGCCCCGCGGATCAGGCAGACATCGGCCGAGGTACCGCCCATGTCCAGGGTGATGACGTCCTGTAGTCCGGCCGCGCGCGCGGTATCGATGGCGCCGACGACGCCGGCGGCGGGGCCCGACAGGGCGGTGCGGATCGGCAGTTGCCGGGCCCGGGCGGGGGTCATCAGGCCGCCGGCGGATTGATTGATGCCCAGGGCGGCGTTCGGCATTAGCTCGCCCAGGCGATCCTCGAACTCGCTCAGATAGCCGGCCATGACCGGCTGCAGGTAGGTGTTCATAACCGTCGTGGACAGCCGCTCATACTCCCGGAACTCCGGTTGCACCTCGGATGAGATGGAGATTTGCAGCTCCGGCAGGGCGGTCTGTATGGCATCCCGCAAGCGGCGTTCGTGATCGGGGTTGATGAAGCCAAAAATTAGACAAATGGCCAGACATTCGGCGCCGCTGCCGCGGATGTCGGCCACCGCCCCGTCGATCGCGGCCTGGTCCAATGGCCGCCGCACGGTGCCATCATAGAGGATACGTTCGTCGGCTTCGAAGCGCAGCTCCCGAGGTACCAGGGGGGCGGGATGGTCCGCTTGAAAGCTGAACATATGGGGGCGGATTTGCCGCCCGATCTCCAGCAAATCGCGGAAACCTTCGGTAACCAGCAAGGCGACCTTGCCCCCGCGCCGCTGGATCATGGCGTTGGTGGCGACCGTGGTGCCGTGGGAGAGGCGGCTGACCGCCCAGAGGTCCAGGTCGATGGCCGCGGTCAGTTCCGCCAGCCCGCGCAGTACGGCGGTGGCGGGGTTATCCGGCGTCGACGGCGTCTTGTGCAAATGCAGGGCGCCGGTTTCATCGTCATGCAGATGAAAGTCGGTGAAGGTGCCGCCGACATCAACGCCGATGATCCAGGACATCGGTCAGCCCCTGACGCTAGTGATAAACCAGGTTCGGCAGCCAGGTGGCGATGGACGGCCAGGTGATCAACATGACAATCATGGCCAGCATGGCAAAGACGAACGGTATGGCGCCGATGGCCACGTCGTTGAATTTGCCGCCACGGGTGCGGATACCCTGCACAACGTAAAGATTGATGCCGATGGGCGGGGTGATCAACGCGGCTTCCATCAACAGGGTGATGAGGATGCCGAACCAGACATCGGAAAACTCCGGCACGCCCAGTTTCATGACGATGGGAAAGACCACGGGAATGGTGGTCAGCATCATGGACAGGGTTTCCATGAACATGCCCAGGAGCAGATAGAAGCCGACGATCAAATAGATCGTCTGCACCGGCGTCAGGCCCATTTCTGCGATGAATTGCAGCATCGCCTGGGTGATGCCCATGAAGCCCAGGACGAAATTCAGGAAGATCGCCGCGAACACGATCAACATGATCATGGCGGTGGTGCGCATGGTGCCTTCAAAGCAGTCCCGCAGCATGGGAATGCTCAAGGTCTTGAAGGATGCGGCAATGATCAGCGCCACGACGACACCAATGGAGGCGGCCTCCGTCGGCGTGGCCACGCCGGCGTAGATCGACCCGACCACGGCGGTAAACAGCAAAATGGGCGGCAGCAGATGGGGCAGGGTCCTGAAACGGTCGCCCCAGTTGGTTTCGATCTTGGTGCCGCCCCAGGCCGGGCGCCAGATGCAGGCGAAGATAATCGTCAACATGAACAGCCAGGACAATATGATCCCTGGAATAATGCCGGCAAGATATAGCTCCGGCACGGAGGTGTCGGTCAACAGCCCGTAAATGATCAAGTTAATGGACGGCGGCACCAGAATGCCCAAGGTGCCGCCCGCCGCCAGGGAACCCAGAAACAGCCGCTCGTTATACTTTCTGGCCTGAATTTCCGGATAAGCCACGGTGCCCACCGTCGCCGCCGTCGCCACCGACGAACCGGACGAGGCGGCGAATATGGTGCAGGAGCCGATATTGGCGTGCATCAGGCCGCCGGGCAGCCAGGACAGCCATTGAATGACGGCGCCGTACATGCGCCGGGCAATGCCCGCCCGCAGCATGATCTCGCCCAACAGGATGAACATGGGCACGGCGACCAGGATGAAGTTCTTGCTGTTTTCCCAATAAATTTCGGCCAGGGCGGCGGTCAACCGCCCGTCCATGGCAACTTCATCCAAAACGAAACTCAGAATACCCAACACCGCCGCCACGGGCACGGCGGACAATACGAGTACGAGCAGCCCTACGACAATTCCGATAACCATTGGCTTACTTCGTCCCCCCCATATCTTCCGCTGCGCCGTCGCCTGTCGCAAGAACGACGTCCTGTCCTTGGGTTTCCTCCTCCATCACCTCGGCGATGGAAGGGACCCCGACAATGCGCGCGACCAATTCCCAGTTGCCTTGCAGCAGGCCGGTGATGGCGTAAATCGTCATGAAGATGAGGGTCACGAAAAACATCGCCAAGCCGGTAAACCAGAACAATTGCGGGATCCACTGGGGCGTGCCCAGGGTGGTGATGGAGACGGAATTATTGACATAGGAATCAGTGAATGCCAGACCGGCGTAGTAGGTCATGTAGGCCATGTAATAGACAAACAGCAGGCAGCCCACCACATCGAGAATGGCTGTCACTTGTTTAGGCAGCCGGCTGTACAGGGCATCGATCCGCACGTTGGAACGATGCAGCAAACAATAGGAATAGGCCCAGGTGGTGGTGGCTGAAAATACATAACCCGTGTATTCGTCCGAGCCACTCATGGTCATGCCGAGAAATTTGCGCGACATGACGTCAACGGCGACCATCATGGCGGCGGCCATCAATGTCGCGCCACCAATCCAGACGGCCACCCGCGAGTAGTGCTCCAGACGTTCATGTATAACCGCTAGCATGATCTACTTTCCTGGACCCCATTGGGAACAGCCCAGTGGCGCGAAACTGGCCAGTGGGCAAGAAACTGGCGCCGCGTCAAATTCCGACGCGGCGCCATTTCGTGCGTTCAGTGTTTAAGACTACATGGACGCCTTCATACCGGCCAGCTTGCCGATGGTCGCATTCCACTCATCGACGCATTTTTGCGTGCCGCAACGCTTGGCCCAGCGTTTCAGAACGAAGTTTTCCACGATGGATTTCAGCATTTTCTTATCGGCCGCGGTGGGCTCGATCGGGATCATGCCGCCGGTGGGCCCGTCACAGGGACCCGAGGCATTGCAATCCATGCCCTTCTGGTCGTTGATCGCGGTGGCCACCCACATGGCCTTTTCCAACTTCGGCAGTTCCGTGTTGAACAGTGCCTTGGTGTCGGCATCCAGGCCGTCCCAAAGTTTCAGGTTCATGGCCAGGAAGGACGATGCATAGCCCAGGCGGATGCGGATGTTATGGGTCACCACCTGATACCATTTGGCGTTATAGGCCGGCAGGGTGCCGGTCAGGCCGCAGTCGGCCACGCCTTTTTGCA
Organism: Alphaproteobacteria bacterium; assembly: GCA_046582635.1. Lineage (GTDB taxonomy): Bacteria > Pseudomonadota > Alphaproteobacteria. The sequence goes on along the minus strand of JAYGEA010000169.1, from coordinate 15,390 downwards.
ACGCCGGCACCACTTCCGAAAAGGCGATGGTTACGGCCGTGCCACCGACGCCTTCAATGAAGTCACCGAGGGTCTTGGAGTAGGTGCGGATCTTCTTGCCTTTCAACTCGTCCAGGCCGAACTTGGTGATGGATTTGTCACCAAGGTTGCACCAGAGTTGCTGGCTGGGCCAGGCGTAGATCATGAGCAGTTTGGCGCCATACTTTTCCTTGAACTCGCGGGCCAGGATGGACCGATAGGCCTCGTTTGCCTTGCGATAAGTGGGCAGATCCTGGATCACGCCGGCCAGATCAGCACCTTCAATGGCGGGGCTGTCCTGGGCCACATATGTGGTGACGCCGTGCACGGCGTCATACACGCCCAGTTTCAACAGGCGCATCACCTCGTAACCCGACAAACCCAGTTCCGTCAGGGGCTTGGCGTTTGCCGTCAACTTGCCGCCGGAAACCTTGGGCAGAACCTTGTTCCAGAACGGACCTTCCCGCTCTTTCCAATGATCCAGAAATCCCCAGGTGCCAACCACCTTGAATTCCCTCTTCTTCATCTCAGCCGACGCAGGCGCCGTAGCCAATCCGAGGACCATGGCCCCCGCGATGGCCCCGGCAACGACGGTTTTAATCGTTCCCATTCTTTTCATGATATCCTCCCAAATTCTTATTGTGACGGCTCAGCGTAGTCGACAGCGACGGGTAAGGCAACTGCTGGTGCCCTGATCTGGGTGAAAATTGAATTTAGCGGAGTGAGTGGATGAGCAACAATAATTACGATGTGAGTGGCAAAGTGGCCCTGGTAACAGGCGGTGCGTCGGGGATCGGCGCTGAAACCGCCCGGCTGCTGGCCAGAAACGGCGCCGCCGTCGTGGTCGCGGATATCAACGGCGCGGGGGGTGGGGAGGTCGTTGCGGCGATCGAGGCGGCGGGCGGGCGGGCGGTCTTCGCGGACCTGGACGTCACTTCGGAAACAGCTTGGGATGCGGCGGTCGGATTGGCGGTTGAACGGTTCGGCGGCCTGCACATCGTGCTGAACGGCGCCGGCATCGAAATCACCGCCAAGATATCCGATACCAGTCTGGAAAACTTTCACAAGATCATGGCGGTGAACGTGGACGGCGTCTTTCTCGGCATCAAGCACACCATGCCCGTCATCAGGGACTCAGGCGGCGGTTCGATCATCAATATATCTTCCATCGCCGGCATTCGCGGCTACACCCGCCAGATCGCCTATGCCGGATCAAAAGGTGCCGTGCGGATGATGACCAAGGCGGCGGCGGAGGCGGCCTATTACGGTTTTAACGTGCGGGTCAATTCCGTTCATCCTGGCGCCATCGACACGCCCATGGTCCAGGGCATGATGGCCCACCACGACGGCGAGAAGCAAAAAGTCGTGATGGAGAAGATGCGCCGGATGCATCCCCTTGGCCGCTTGACATCGCCAACGCCATCCTGTTCCTGGCTTCCGATGCTTCCAGTTTCATGACCGGCTCGGAGGTCGTGGTCGATGGCGGCATAACCGCTACATAACGATAGGCGATGAAGAAAAAAAACCTGCTCCCGAGCGTTGCGCAGCATCGCGGCAATATTTTTTTGGTTATATTTTTTGAAATATTAGAAAAAAATATTATTGTGTTTACCATATCGATGTTCCTCTTAGGAGAGTTCAGGTGCGTCGGTACTCGAATTTGGTCGACTAAACCGTTCTATGTCCAAGCATGCGGCTGTGCGGGATTTTCGGCGCCCAATTGTTTGAATTTGCCGGCTTTGATCGGAAGCTTGTGACGCCAGGGAACCGGCCCTACGTCCGGCGGCGTTTCGGGAAATGACCACGATGTCCAAAACCATACTGATCGTCGAAGACAATGAAATGAACATGCGGTTCTTTCATGACCTTCTCAAAGTCAACGGTCATGGCGTCCTGCAGACCAAGGACGGCAGGGAGGCTTTGGCGATCACGCAGGAAAAGCGCCCGGACCTGATCATCATGGACATCCAATTGCCCGGCCTTTCCGGCACGGAGGTGACCCGCATGATCAAGGAAGACGATGAATTGAAAGCCATTCCCATCGTCGCCGTCACGGCCCTCGCCATGGTCGGCGATGAGGCGAAAATCCTCTAAAGCGGTTGTGATGATTATATCTCCAAACCGGTCTCGGCAAAATTGTTTCTCGAAACCGTCAATAAATTCATCGGGTAGGGAGGCCACTTGACCGCATGTTTGATTTTCAGCAGAAACAGACGGCATCGCCCGTAACCATGCCCCTGCGCCGCCCGGGCACCATGGTTGGCGGGAAGGGCAATAAGGCAGGCCAGAACGATCCATGCAGCCGCCCATTTGGACGTCTGGGGGAAAATCCGGCACCAAATCTGATTGAGTTTCATGGATCGACTCCAGCACACTTTGAACATCGTTAATTGTTATTGACGCCAGATTACATGATCAGACCCGGCATCGCCGTGACGGCGGTCACGGAACTGATCGATACACCATCAACCTTGATGCCAGCGGGCGGCATAGGCCTCGCCCGCGCGGTCGATGTGACAGCAGTGCGGCGGGCCGAAGTGGGCCGGCATCAGCAGGGCGCCGCGCTCGACGCAATAATCCAGAACCTCCCGCCGCGAGGTCCGCGCCTGTTCGGGCCGGATGCAGAAGCTGCTGTTCCAATGGGGCAGATAGACCTGCAGGGGATGGTGCAGGATATCGCCGGTGAAGATCGCCGCCTCGGCCCCGGTATCCAGTTTCAGGGTGACGTGGCCAGGCGTATGCCCCGGTGCCGGCTCCACCAGCAGGCCCTCGCCCAGGGCGTGGGACCCGTCGGTCATTTCCGCCCGGCCTGCTTCAACAATGGGCAGCACGGAATCTTCGAAACTGTTGCGGTCCATGTCATCATTTTCAGCCGCGTGGGCCTGGAAATGTTCGAACTCCGTGCGCGAGAAGACGTACTTGGCATTGGGAAAGGTTGGCACCCAACGGCCATCCTGTAATTGGGTGTTCCAGCCCACGTGATCCACGTGCAAATGGGTGCACATGACCATGTCGATATCCTCGACCCCGAAGCCGGCCTCCGCCAGACGTTCAAGGTAGGGGCCTTGCTGGTGGTGCCAGCGTTCCGCCGGCATGCGGTCCTTGTCATTCCCGATGCAGGTATCAATCAGCACGGTCAGGCCGTTGAATTGTACGATCCAGGAATGCATGTTCAACAACGCCGTCATTTTCGCCGGATTGACATAGTCGGGCACCAGCCAATCCTTGTGCTCCTCGAACACCGCATCATCCCATTCGGGAAACAAGGTGGACAGGCGAAAGGCCGGTCCGACCATTTCCGCCACCCTGGTGATACGCGCCGCGCCAATGTCTAGATGGCTGATGTAATCGCTCATGCTGCTGTCTCCCGGCTTTGTGGTTTGATCTTTTTATAGGCACCCAACAGGCGGCAGATGCCGTCTGCTGTCAGAATAGTCCGTCCGCCGCAAAATACCCGGGCCCGGATGAATGCGAAACCATCGTCCATGTGGGTTACTTCCGTCGCCCCCTCGATCCAGGCACCCAGGGGTCCGGCGGACAGATATTCCACATTCATGGTGACCGTGGTGGCATAACGTTTCGAGATGCCGGAGGCGGCCCGGGCGATGATGTCGTCGGCGAAGGTGTACAGCACGCCGCCATGGACGATGCCGTTGCTATTGTCGTGCATGGCCCTGGCTTGAAAACCGTAGCGAAAGCTGCCGTCGTCCCGGCGGTGGTAATACACCGGCCCCCACAGACCGGGAAAACCGCCCTGGTCGGGAAAGGGACGAAAGCCTCCGGGCGGCGGCGGCACGATGTCGGCCGGCGCGGAGCTGGGTTGTGGCGGCTGTCCCGGAGCCAGGCCGGCAAACAGCTTGCCGCAACCATCAGCCGTCAGCACAATGCGGCTGCCCGCGAACAGCCGAACCCGGACAAAGGCCATGGTGCGGGTCACGCGGGTCAATTCAACCTCGCCCTCGATTAGCGCGTCCAAGGGGCCGGGAGAGAGGTATTCCACCTTAAATTTCAACGTCGCGCATGGGCGTCCGAGCGTATCGACGATGGCATGACCGGTTATGTGATCGGCGAAGCTGAACAGGGCGCCGCCATGGGCGACGCCGTTGGGGTTGGCATGCTGGGCCCCGGTCCGGAAACCATAGCGGTAGCCGCGGTCCGGCTTCTGCCTGATAAAAAACGGCCCGATGGCATCCGCGAAGTTGCCGCTGTGACCGAAAGCCTCGAAGCCTTCGGGAATGATGGTTTCAATCTGGTTCATGAAAGGTCCGTTAAGCTGTCCGCCGCGCCGCGCAGCTTCTTGGCCAAATCCCCGCGGCGGCTATTATCCAATTGCGCGCCGAGGCCAACCGCGACCACGGCCCGGTTGGGTGCGCCGGCGGGTTGGCGGATGGGAGCGGCCAGGACGATGATACCGCGAATATAATTGCCGTCATCCATGGCATGGCCGTCCCGCCGGGCGGCGGCGATCTCGTCCAGCCAGGTTTCGAACGAGGGCGGGTTCTGCCAGCGCAATTTGGCGAAGCGTGCCGCCAATTCCGCCCGGTCCCAATTGTTCTGTGCCGCGATACAGCGTCCCGTGGCCGAAATCAGAGCGGGAAAATGGCTGCCGATATTGACATGAATACTCAGGTCCAGGCGGGACCGGGCCAGGGCGGCCACCACCATGTGGTCGTGACTGTCCAGTTCAACCGCCACCGCCGTAACGTCGAAGGCGCGGGCAATGGCTTCCAGATGGCCCTGGGCGGCCTGTACGAAGCCGCTGCCGCTCAACATGTTGCGGGCAATGCCCAGAACGCCGACGCCGAGGTTGTAGCGCTTGGTATTCGGGTCGAAGACGACCAGGTCTTCATGCGCCAGGGTGCGCAGAATATGCAGCACCGTGCTGGGGATCAGTCCGAGATCCCGGGCGATGTGGTTGACGCCCATGGGCTCCTGATTGCGGCCCAGATGGCGCAGAATACCGGCGGCCCGGCTAACCGCGGTCACCGGTTTTACGAGGCCTTGCTGGGGTGTTTGGCGGCTGTCGGTCATGGCTCCCAATATTGCCAATGTTCGTTGTCTATGGGCAATATTATTGTGTATTGACAATATTGTCCAGTTCCATGATGGTCCCCGGAGACCCTTAAAATCAGGTTTACCGCATGCCCTTGTTGACCGAATACACTTCCTTCGCCGACGCTCAGAGCCATTGTTCCAAGGAACGGCTGTGGGAGCTGTTCGATGGCAGACGCGAGAGCATCAATATCGCCCATGAATGCGTCGACCGCCATCCCCGCGACCGGATGGCGGTGCGTATTGCCCTGGCCGAGGGCGGTTCTAAAAGTATTACCTTCGGCGAATTGTCCGATTGGTCGGGCCGTTATGCGAACTATCTGCGCGCCCAGGGCATCGGCCCGGGCGAGCGGGTGGCCTTGATGGTGGAGCCGTCATTGCCATTTTATGTCGCCCTGTACGGCGCCATGAAGGCGGGCTGTATCGCGGTGCCGCTGTTTACCCTGTTCGGGCCCGACGGCCTGCGCCTCCGCGTCGGTGACTGCCAGCCGAAGCTGTTGCTGCTAGCGCCGGAAAAATCCGACCTGGCGGCGGATGCGGGTTGCGCCACGGCCATTGCCGATGACGATTTCATGGCCATGTTGGAAAATCACGATCCCGCGTTCGAGATCTCGACCTCCGGTCGGGACATGGCCATGTTCCAATACACCTCCGGCACCACGCGGGAGCTGCCCGAGGCGGTCAAGCACCGCCATTCATCCGTCGTCACGGTTATGCTGGCCGCACTGTATGCCACCGGTCTGCGGCCGGGCGACCGCTTCATGTGTCCGTCATCCACCGCCTGGGGCCACGGCCTGTGGCACGGCACCCTGGCGCCCCACGCCCTGGGCGTCACCACGGCCAGCTATGCCGGCAAGTTCGATCCGGACCGCCTGATGGCCGCCCTGGCGGAGTTCGAGATTACCAATCTGTCGGCGGCGGCCACCCATTACCGCATGATGAAGAATGCCGGCACCGCCCACGAATACGACTTCAACCTGGAAAAAATCTCCTTCACCGGCGAACCCATGGACACCGATACCGCGCTGTGGGCCAAGGATGTCTTCGGCCAGTATCCCGGTAGTTTCTACGGCACCACCGAGGTCGGCGTGCTGCTGGGCAGCTATCCCGGCGCCGATGACCTGCCGACCAAGCTGGGCTCTCTCGGCATGCCCATGCCGGGGCAGGAGGTCGCCGTGCTGAACCCGGACGGCGAACATTGCGCGGCGGACGAAGTGGGCGAGATCGTGGTGATGCGGCCCGACGGGTGGTTCCCCACCAAGGACCGCGGCCATATAGATGCGGACGGTTATTATTTCCATGGTGGGCGGGCCGATGACGTGATCATCTCCGCCGGCTGGACCATGTCGGCCATGGAGATTGAGGACACATTATTGAAACACGCCGATGTGCTGGAGGCGGCCGCCATCGGCGTCCCGGACGAGATCCGCGGCTTGGTGGTCAAGGCATTTATCGTCACCGAGCGGCCCGGCGATGATGCGTTCGTCGCGGAACTGCAGAAATTCGCTCAGGAAAACCTGAGCCGCCATGAATATCCCCGCGTCGTGGAATTCACCAAGGAATTACCGAAAACCCCCGCGGGTAAAGTGAACCGCAAGATACTGCGTGACCGGGAAGCCGCCGCGCGACAGGAGTAAACCATGACCGAGCAAAACACCCGCCGCTTCCCCAAGATCACCGAACGCGGCCTGGAAGATCTGGAAAAGCGCATCGGCGTGAAAATCGAAAACATGGCCGAGCCATGGTGTTACGAGGCAACCCGCGACAATATCCGCCACTATGCCCATGGCATCGGCGATGACAATCCGTTGTGGAGCGACCCCGCCTATGCCGGCAAGACCCAGCACGGCGGCCTGGTGGCGCTGCCCAGTTTTCTGTTCGCCACCAACCGGATTATCTCCGGCTATGTGGGAGGTTTGCCGGGCATTCACGCCATGTGGGCCGGCTCTGATTGGACCTGGCATAAATACTTGCGCCGCAATGATGGAGTCCATTGCGAAGCATGGCTGAAGGAACTGATCCCCCACGAGACGCAATTTTCCGGCCGCGCCATTCAGCAAATTTATCACGTGGAATTCTATAATCAGGACGGCGACAACGTGGCCAGCGCCGACAGCTGGTGTTTCCGCACGGAGCGGGACAAGGCGCGCGAGGACGGCACCAAGTATGCGGCGGCCAAGAGCCGGCAAATGACCTATACCGACGACGAATTGGTGGACATCTACCGCCACTATGCCGTGGAAGAGGTCCGCGGCGCCAAGACCCGGTATTACGAAGATGTCACGGTCGGCGAGACACTGCCGACCCAGCTCAAGGGTCCCATGACGGTCACCGGCTTCATCTGTTACGCGCAAGGTTGGGGCGGGCTATATATTCGCGCCAACAAGATCGCCTGGCAGCAAATTCATAAACACCCCGGCCTGGGCATCACCAACCGCTTCAACATCCCCGATTGTCCCGAGCGGGTGCACTGGGAGCATGATTTCGCGACCGAGGTTGGGGCGCCGGGCGCCTATGACTACGGCCCGGAGCGGGTCTCGTGGCTGACCCACCACTTGACCAACTGGATGGGCGATGATGGCTTCCTGGCCAGCCACAAAACCCGCATCCGCCGCCATAACCCCGAAGGCGACGTGCTGTATATCAATGGCGAGGTCAGCAACAAATTCATCGACGACCAGGGCCGCCACTGCATCGAGATTACCCACGAAGCCCGCCAGCAGGACGACGAAGTCTCGATCCAGGGCACCGGCGTGGTGGTGTTGCCGTCGCGGGGTTAAGTATTTGTAATGGCATCATGAATTGCATGATAAGTTGACAATACTGGTTGTTTAACGCTACAATAAACTCTGTTAATGGGACAATAAATTAATAGAGTGGTGACAGTGGCGCGTCGTCAAAATCCAGAGATAGATAGCTTCATCCTCGGCAATGTCGAGGAACATCCCGTCGATGTTGCTTCGCTCGCGGCGGGCAAATTCGGCTTGTCCCGTTCGTCCATTAATCGGTATGTCCGCCGGCTAATTAACGACGGCCTTTTGGTGGCGGAAGGCAAAACAAAGGCGCGGCGTTACAAACTCCGGAAAATTGTCGACGAGACTTTCAAGATTGAAGGCATAACGAGAAATCTGTCTGAAGACGCAGTCTGGCGCCATCGTGTTCTCCCATTCTTGAGCGACGCGCCGCAAAACATTATTGATATTTGCCAATATGGTTTTACCGAGATGTTCAACAACGTCATTGATCATTCGGTCAGCGACAGCGCCCTGATCTCGATAGAAAGAACATACGCAACAACGGAAATTATGGTGAGAGACTTTGGTGTCGGCGTCTTTCAGAAAATCCAAAACGACTTTAATCTGCCTGATCCGCAAAGCGCGTTGTTGGAACTATCCAAGGGAAAATTGACGTCTGACAAAAAAAACCATGCTGGCGAGGGAATATTCTTAACGTCCAGAATGTTTGATAGGTTCCGCTTGTTATCGGACGTTCTGTATTACGACAGGAAACGCACCACCAATTTCGAATGGCGGATTGAAGCTTGCGACACCGATAGACCATTTGTCGGGACCGCCGTAGGGATGACCATTTCAAATGCAGCAACATGGACAACAAAAGAAGTGTTCGCCCGGTATTTAGGCAACACTATTGGATTTCGGAAGACCCATGTTCCAATCATGCTCGGCAAATACCCCGGCGAACAGCTCGTTTCCCGGTCACAGGCAAAGAGGATCCTTGCCCGTTTCGATGAATTCTCTGAAGTCATGCTCGACTTTGAGGGCATAGATACGATTGGCCAGGCCTTTGCTGATGAAATTTTTCGGGTGTTTCAGAACAACCATCCTGACATTGAGTTGATTTCGCTGAAAACAAACGAAGATGTTCAGATGATGATAGACCACGTTCGTTCACAACAAACGGATGCGTGACGGGCGAATGCCGATCCTTGACGACATACCCAGTGTCCGCCTGATCGATCAGCCCACCGCTTTGCAGCGGCTATCGCGCATTGAAGCCTTGACCGGCCACGACAGCCCGTGGGTCAAGCGGGACGACGCTATATTGCTGGGCCAGGGCGGCAACAAACTGCGCAGTCTGGAATTCTGGCTGGGCGCGGCCAGGGCGCAATCCTGCGACATAATCCTTGTAGCCGGCAAGTCCGTCTCGAACATGTGCCGCGCCGCCGCCGCCGCCACCGCAAAAATTGGCCTGGACTGTCTGATCCTTCATAACGATGACGAACCCGCCCGCCGGGAGGGCAATTTTCTGCTCAGCCATCTCTATGGCGCCTCTTTCCGGTTTCTCGGCCCCATCGATGAAGACGAGCGGGCCATAAAGGTCGGGGAACCGGCCGACGAGCTGCGCCGCCAGGGCCGCCGGCCCTATATCATCGGCGATAGTGTCACCGGCGCTCTGGGATATATTCACGGCGCCTTCGAATTGCATCAACAGGCCGAGGATATGAGCGCCAGCCTGCGCCATATTTTCCTGCCCGGCTCCATGGGCACGACGGAGGCCGGCTTCCTCTTTGGCTGTGCCCTGTTGGGCGGACCCTTCACCGTGCATTTGGTTTCCGTCGAATATGACCTGGCCGAGTTACGGGAACGGGTGGACGCCATCTATCGCGGCATCGCGGACCGCCTGGGCACCCGGCCCGCCACCGACTACCGCCAATGGACCCATTTCCACGATAGCTACCTCGGCGCCGGATACGATCACCCCACGCCCGCCTCCCTGGCCGCGATCCATACCTTCGCCAGCCACGAAGCCCTGCTGCTGGAAAACACCTACACCGCCAAACCCGCCGCCGCCTTGCTCGATCTGGCCTCGAATGGTGATCTGCCCCCGGATGAACCCGCCTGCCTGCTGCATACGGGCGGCATTACGGCGCTGTTTGCCCAGGCGGACTATTTCGAATAAAGGTTGCGGCGCTTTACGCCGGCGTAAACAGCGGCAACGAGACACCGCCCTCGATGGGGTGAAAAACCACCCGTACCGCGTCATCAATCGCCAAGGCATCGAAGTCGCAATCGATGATGTTGGTCATCATGGTGACGCCTTCTTCCAGGCGCACGTACGCGATGACATAAGGAACCGGCGCCCGGCGCATGACGGAGAAGCTGTAGATGGTGCCCCGGCCCGTGGCCTCGGACCATTGCGTGGCGGAGCTGAAACAATAGGGGCAGATGGCGCGGGGGTAATAGTGGGTCTCGCCGCAATCGGTGCAACGCTTCAGCAACAATTTGCCCTGCGCCGTGCCGTCCCAGAATGGCTGGGCGTCCAGGGCGGGGGCTGGGATCGGGTAATCCGGATAAGAGGCACTCATGCGTCGTTCCTCCCCAAAATCGCCGTGGCGCTGCACAATCGGGTGGAAATCAGGCCGCCGGAACCGTGCGCCAGGGCAAAGGTGCAATCTGGCACCTGAACCCTTGGATGGGCCTCGCCGCGCAGCTGACGCACGGCCTCGATAATCTTGGTCATGCTGCCCCGGTTCGAGGGATGGTTATTGCACAATCCACCCCCATCGGTGTTGAACGGCAGCTTGCCCACGCCGGAGATCAGGTTGCCGTCGCTGACAAACTTGCCGCCCTGGCCTTTCTCGCAAAAGCCCAGATCCTCCAATGTTATCAGCACGGTGATGGTGAAACTGTCGTAGATCGTCACCATGTCCATATCGGCGGGGGTCAACCGGGCTTCCTCGAACGCGATGGCGCCCGATTTGATACCGGCGGTAAAGGTCAGATCAACCTGGCCCCGATTGGTGGTCTTGACCGCCTCGCCCTGGCCCAGCACTTTGACGCATCTATCCCCGAGGGTCTTGGCGATCTCCGGGCTGACCATCACGATGGCGCCGCCGCCGTCGCTGACCACGCAGCAGTCCAGGCGGTGCAAGGGATCGGCAATCATCGGTGAATTGACCACGTCCTCCACCGTCACGACCTTTCGCAGCATGGCATGTTCATTATGCTGGGCGTGGTGCGAAGCAGCCACCTTGATCCAGGCCAGTTGTTCGGCCGTTGTGCCGAACTCGTGGCGGTGGCGCATGGCGGCCATGGCGTAGTTGTTGACGATCATCTGGTTGAACGGCGCCTCGAAGGCGGTGTCGGGGGTGTCGCCGTCATAGTCGGGCAACGTCGCCTTCGCCGCCGCCCGCGGCCGGCCCGCCAAGGTGATCAGGGCGACGGAACATTTTCCCGCCACAATGGCCTCCGCCGCATGACCCAGATGCACCACATAGGCCGAACCACCCGTGTCCCTGCTATCCACATAGCGTACGTCCAGGCCCATATATTCCACCATGGACAGCCCGCCCAGGCCCGGTGCATCCCCGGCGCAGAAATAGCCGTCCACGTCATCCTTGCTCAACCCCGCATCGGCGAGGGCGCCCCTGGCCACCTCCGCGTGCAATTGCGCGACGGATTGGTCCACCGCATGGCGCGTTGGATGTTCAAAGGCGCCCGCGATGAACGCCTTGCATGCTCGGCCCATTGCTCGACCCACTGCTCGATCTTTCCCGTGAATGAATTATGTGACGTTGGCGATGGCGGCGGCGATGGCGGTCAGGAAGATCTGCCCGCTATTTCCCATGGCACCAGAAACAGTGCCGGCGGCTATTTCGCCGCCATCACCATGATTTCCACCAAATATCCCGGCGCCGCCAGGTCACTGCATAAACCGGCGCGGACGGGCGGGTTTTCCGGGTCGATCCAGGCATCCCAAACTTCATTCATGGCGCCGAAGTTGCGCATGTCCGTAACCCATAGCTGAGCCCACAGCAATTTTGACTTGCTGCTGCCCGCCGTCGCCAGCAGAGCATCAATTTTTGACAGAACCTGCCGGGTCTGCTCGCCAATATCGGCGTTGATGTCGTTGGCCACCTGGCCGGCAAGATAAACCACGCCGTTATGTTCCACCGCCTGGCTCATGCGCGGTCCTGGATTGTGCCGGGTAATATCCATTATTCCCTCCCCCTGTGTTAACCCCTGGGCTAACTGTTGTGTTTGTTTTTCAGGGCCAAAGCCTAGCCCAGCAAAATTACCAAGGCAAAAGCAAAATCCGGTGTCCAGAATATCGGGGCCCTACTCCGAGGCCCGCGTAGGGAAATGCTCAGCTTCCTCATTGCGTCACAACCGCTGCCCTGGTAGTTTCCGCCGCCCTTCCACGCCGGGTGTTGGCAGATGCTGGCCCGGCCGGCGCAATGGGAACCAGTTAGGATGGACAGATAATGAGGACGACGCCATGAGGATCAATGGCAACGCCATTCGGCCCGGCAATGTGGTCGAGCACAAGGGCGGATTGTGGCGGGCGGTGAAAATCGCCCACACTCAACCGGGCAAGGGCGGGGCCTATCTGCAGGTCGAGCTGCGTAATTTGCGCGACGGCAGCAAATTGAACGAACGCTTCCGCGCCTCGGAAAACGTCGAGAAAATCCGCCTGGATCAAAGGGAGTATCAGTTCCTGTTTAGTGACGGCGACAGCTATACCTTCATGGATACGGAAAGCTATGAGCAGGTGGAAATAAATGCCGATCAATTGGGTGATCAGGCGGCCTATCTGCGGGACGGCATGTCGGTCTCCATCGAAAGTCACGAAGGCAGCTTCCTGGGCGTCTCCCTGCCCGAACATGTGACCTTGGAAGTGACCGAAACCGAACCCGTTCTTAAGGGGCAAACGGCGGCGGCGTCGTACAAGCCGGCGATACTGGAAAACAATGTCCGTTCCTCGGTGCCGCCCTTTGTCGGCATTGGCGACAAAATAATCGTGGCGACGGAGGATGGTTCCTACGTCAAGCGGGCCGAAAATTAAACGCGACTAAACGCAACTAAACGCCACCTAAGTATTGATTGGATATGATCCTTGGCTAGAACCTCCCCCACCATGAACGTTATGCAACAGGCGGCGCGCAAGGCCTCGCGCCGATTGGTGCGTGATTTCGGTGAAGTGGAAAATTTGCAGGTCTCCCGCAAGGGACCGGGCGATTTCGTCACCGCCGCCGATGTGCGGACCGATGGCATGCTGCGGGATCTGCTGGGGCAGTCGCGGCCCAACTTTGGTTTCATGACCGAGGAGGGCGAGGACGTGGTCGGCGAGGACCCGGCGCGGCGTTGGATCATCGACCCCATCGACGGCACGGCCAACTTCATGCACGGCATCCCCATGTTCGCTATTTCCATCGCCTTGGAGGAAATGGGCGAGATCACCGCCGGCCTGGTCTATGCGCCGGTCCCCGATGAAATGTACTGGGCCGAAAAAGGCCAGGGCGCCTATTTGAACGACCGCCGCCTCCGCGTCTCGGCCCGGCGGCAGATGGGCGACACCATCATCGGCACGGGTATTCCCCATCTGGGCCGCAAGGAAAATCCGACCTATATGGCGGAAATGACCGCCATCGCCGCCGAATGCGCCGGCATCAGGCGCATGGGTTCCGCCGCCCTGGATCTGGCCTACGTGGCGGCGGGACGTTTCGACGGTGTTTGGGAGAGCGGCTTGGCGCCGTGGGATATCGCCGCCGGATTGTTGCTGGCACGGGAAGCCGGCGCCATGGTCAGCCGCACGGACGGCGGGTCCGACCCCATGAACAAGGGTGACATGCTGGCCGCGAACGAGGCCATTCATGGCCGCATGTTGCGCTTGATTCGCAACGCCCGCCGCCCGCAATAAGGCCGGCCGCCACATTTTCGCCAAGTTTAACCCCTCTACTGCCGCGCTGTTTCCCCGCTATTCCTTGATCAGGGGCGGAGCCATGGTGCCGGGTCTGAACAGAACGCGCTAATTCGTTGCCCGGACAGGCGCTCTGGTCTATCGTGCCGTGCCAACGGATGAGGTTGTGGAACCGTTGTTCGGCGTGCGCGTTGGAGGGCCGATACGGCGGATGTGCGGAATTATTCGGGACGAACACGCGTATCGTAAGGCCGCAGAGAAGGCCCCGTGGATGAGTAATAAAATACACCGTGATGACATCGTGAAAGAAAAATGAACGCACTTACCGACGCGATCCCCGGTCCGATGCCCAGTCTCAAACCTGGCGCCCGAAAGTCGTCCAGACCGATCAAAAATGTGCCGTGGTTGTTGTTGCTTTTTTCGGCCCTGGCCGTGGTGCCGGCGGCACGGGCCCCATTGGCGCAGCAAACGGTCTTCATCGGCGGCCAAAATACCACGCCCGGCGTGACGATTAATCTCAGCGCGATCTATGGCGGCGCGGGCGCCAATATCGTGGCACCCCTGCCTTCGCGGCAGCGCAACTTCGCCGCGCCACCGGGCGGCCGCCAATTGTTGATCCCCAATCTGCGTCTGACCCCGCCCGGCGTCCGGCCCGTGATCAATCAGGCTCCTGTAAGTAAAAATTTGAGTGTATCTGTCCGTGAACCCGCCGGCGCGCCTCACCGTGCGCTTCGCCGCGCAACCAAGGGATTACCCACTCCGGCGCCGGCCAAGATGCCCGCCGCCACCATGCCAGCAGTCACCATGCCCGCTATCACCAAGGCGGCCCCGGTCCGTGCCGCCACAGCGCCGCCGGCCCCGCCGAAAATGGTGGCGGCCCGGCCGTCAGCTCCACCCGCGCGCCCAGCTTCGACACCACCCGCGCCCAAACCCGTGGTCAAGCTGCCTGCCGCCCCGGCACAACAGGCCCGCCTGGCGCCACCGCCGCCGCCCAGAATAATCGCGCCCAAGGCGCCCTCGCCGAAACCAATGGCAAAGGCGGCCGCACCGCGGGTCGCGTCAAGAACGGCCGCCCCGCCACCGGTCAAACAATTGGCGCCGCCGCCACCACCCCCCACGGTAGTGGCGCGGGCGCGGAAAAAGACGGTAAAGGCCGCCGCCGCGCCACCACCACCGCCAAAGGCGCCCTCGTTGCAGGCTAAGACGGCGCCAAAACGTCAAAGGGTCGCCTCGTTGTTGCCGGTGGGGGATAATTTGTTGCAGGTCCGTTTCCGGGCGGGCAGCTCGGTGCTGACCGGTAAGGATGAAGACCGCCTGAAAGCCATGGTCACGAAAGTCGCGGCGACCGAAACGCGCCTGCAACTGAAAGCCTATGCGGAAGCCAAGGGCAATGACACCTCCAAGGCACGGCGGTTGTCGTTGTCCCGGGCCCTGGCGGTGCGCTCCTTTCTGATCGAGAACGGTCTGCGCAGTACCCGCATTGATGTCCGCGCCTTGGGCATCGCGCGGGATGGCGGGGCGCCGGATCGGGTCGATATTGTAACATTGGATCGCTAGTGTCCTGGTTCAGGAATACGTCATGTTTAGGATCGTTTCTCAGGGCCTCCGGGTAGGAGGCGTCCCGCCGGCGATGCGGGACATCGTCAAGGGACGCCGACG
>JAYGEA010000117.1:0-10595 GCA_046582635.1 Alphaproteobacteria bacterium | reverse complement strand
GCGCGGTGCGGTCTGCACCATGGCCAGGCTGGTTCGTTGCGCCATTGAATTTACTCCCTGGCAATTCTCTAATTTTCCAGTGGCGGACAGTCTAACGTGATTTTTTCTAACAAGCGTTCGTTTTTTGTTGTGTGCGCGCTCGGAACCCGGCACCTTGCGTGAGAATGAGAGTGTTTGAGGAGTACGTCATGACGGAACCAAGAGTACCCATGTTGGACGAGGACGAGGCACGCGCCATCGGCAAGGAAGTGGGCGTACCCTCCACCATGGCGGGCCTGAACGTCTTTCGCATTCTGTCCCAGCATCCCGCCCTCTCGGGCGTGATCGCCAAGCAGTTGGCCATGCTGTTGTACCGCGGCAACAAGCTGGATGACCGCCTGCGGGAATTGATCATCATGCGCATCGGTTGGCGCACGGGGGCGATGTATGAATGGACCCAGCATTGGCCGGTTGCCCTGCGCATCGGGCTGACGGAGGAAGAAACCCTGGCCGTCCGCGACCCCGCCAACGCCACGTGTTTGGGCGCCGCCGAACTGGCGGTGATCGCCGCCACCGACGACGTGCTGGACAATGGCGCGGTGGGCGAGGCTGCCTGGCAGGCCTGCGCCCCGCACCTGGCCAGCAACGAGGAACGGTTGGAACTGGTCGCCGCCATCTGCAATTGGAATACCTTCTCGATCATGTTGAAAAGCCTGAAGATCCCGCTGGAAGACGGCGTTGAGGCCTGGCCGCCAGACGGCGTGCGGCCGGCGGCGGCTGATTAGGCGGCGATTTCACGGTTGATCCGCGGCTGCCATGCCACTGTCAGCGCGGCGGCAATGTGGATTGATTCCGCGAATGAAGTACAAAAACAGTTATGAAATAGTGCCGGTTGGCAGGAGCGGATCATGAACGGAATTGACTACATCACGCAAATACTGAAACAGGAAGGTATCGAATGGATATCCTGTTTTCCTTCCAACCCCTTGATTTCCGCCGCCGCGCGGGAAGGTATCCGGCCCATCGCCTTTCGTCACGAGCGCGGCGCGGTGATGGCGGCGGATGGCTATAGCCGCATCAGCGACCGCCAGCGTTTCGGCGTGGTTGCGGTGCAATCCCAGGCGGGAGCGGAAAACGCCATGGGCGGGTTGTCGCAGGCGTATGCGGATAATATTCCCATTCTGGTCATGCTGGGCGGCAATAACCTGAACCAGATTTCCGTGCGGCCGAATTTCTCCGCCGTGCAGAAATATCAAGGCTGGGCCAAGCAGGTGGAGGCGATCTATACCCCCGGCCAGGTCGGCGATGTCATGCGGCGGGCTTTCAATGCCCTGCGCAACGGTACGCCCGGCCCCGTGGTGGTGGAGTTGACGGGAGATGTCTGCGCCCAAGAGGTGCCGGAGGAGGCGCGGAATTATCAATCGCCCAAGCTGGTCCGCCAGGTGCCCGAAAGCGGCGATATCGCCGCCGCCGCCGCCGCCCTGATCGCCGCCAAAAAGCCGGTGCTTTGGGCCGGTGCCGGGGTGCTGTTTTCGGGCGCCACGGCCGCGCTGCAAGAGTTGGCCGAGCTGACCGCGACGCCGGTTTTTTGCACCATGCCGGGCAAGTCCGCCTTTGATGAACGTCATCCCCTCGCCCTGGGCGCGGGCAGTGGGACAACGACCCTGCTGGCCCATCGCTGGCTGTCGGAGAGCGATGTTCTGCTCGCCCTGGGCACGTCCCTGACGCGATCCCCCTATGGCCAGCCCATTCGCGCCGGCAAGGTGATCATTCACAACACAATTAACCCCGGCGATATCAACAAGGACGAGGCCGCCGATATTGGTCTGATCGGTGATACCTGTCTGACCATCGAGGCCTTGATTGCCGAGATAAAGGCGCAAACCGGTGGCAAGGGCACGGGCGATCGCGGCACTGTCGAGGGGGAGATCGCGGCCGTGAAATCCGAATGGATGGCCGAATGGACACCCATCCTGACCTCCGATGAAGAGCCGTTAAGCTATTACCGCGTGATCCACGAAATCAACCGGAACCTGGATCTGGAAAACAGCATCGTCACCCACGATGCGGGCGCGCCGCGCGACTCCATCGTGCCGTTCTTCAATGCGACCACGCCGCACAGCTATATCGGTTGGGGCAAGACCACGCATCTGGGCTTTGGCATTCCCTTGATGATCGGCGCGAAGATGGCGGAGCCGGACAAATTTTGCCTCAATTTGATGGGTGACGGCGCCTTCGGGATGTCGGGGACCGATATTGAAACGGCGGCGCGGTCCGGTGCCGCCATCACCACGGTGTTGTTGAACAACAGCGCCATGGCGACCTATTCCGGCCCCTCACAAGGCACCATCGGGGCCGAGGCGCGGGAACGTTTCGGTGTTTCTTCCATGCAGGGCGACTACGCCAAGATCGCCGAAGGCATGGGCGCGGTCGGCATTAGGGTCACGAAAGTCGGGGAAATCGCGCCCGCGTTACAAGAGGCCCAGCGCCTCAATGGCGAAGGCACAACCGTGCTGATCGATGTGCGGGCGAATGTGGAAGAGCGCCGGTCCAGGTTTTGAATTTAGACTGCCAAGGCCGCGACAATGACATAGCGCGCTGTCTTGCCTAACGCGACCAGGCCTAGGAAAAGCGGGAAGGGGACGCGTAGGGCGCCCGCAACCACGGTCAGGGGATCGCCGACGATGGGCAGCCAGGCAAACAACAGGGACCAGGTACCGAACCTCTTGAACCAGGCGCCGGCGCGGGCCTGCCGTACCGCCGACAGCGGATACCATTTTCGCCCCGCATAGCCTGACAGGTATCGCCCCAACAGCCAGTTGACTACGGCGCCCAGGGTGTTGCCCAGGCTGGCCACGGCGATGGCCGGCCACAGCATGGCGGGGCTCTCGGCCACCAGGGCCCACAGCACGACTTCCGAGGCCGCCGGCAGGATGGTCGAGGCAATGAAGGCGTTCAGAAATAGCGCAAATAGAGACGCCGACATACGCAGTGGTTAGCCGATTTCCATGGGCAGGCTGTCGTCCGCCGCCCATTCCGAGAGCGAGGCATCGTACACCGCGACTTGTTCATGGCCCAACAGATCCAGCACCAGGGCATCCATGGTCGCCGCGATACCGCCGCCGCAATAACAGATAACCTCCCCCCCGATCTCGCCCAGCGCGCCCGCCACCGACTGGCGCAGCTGCTCCTCGGCCAGGTAGGCGCCGGTATCGGGATCGATCAGGGCCAGGGCGGAAAGATTGACGCTGCCGGCGATGCGGCCAGGCCGGCCATAGCCCAGATCGCTCTCGCCCCGATGCAATTGCGGCGACAGCGCGTTGATGACCGCGCCATCGTCCGCCGCCAGGGCCGCCTGTACCCGCGCCTTGTCGGCGATCATTTCGGGCCGTTGCCTTGGCGTGAAATCGGCGGCGGCGAATTCGGGCACATCCGTGGTGACGGCGCGGCCCTCGTTGCGCCACTTCTTCAGGCCGCCGTCCAGCACCGCGACCTTGTCATGGCCATTGGCCTGCAGCATCCACCACAGCCGGCTGGCCCACCAGGGCACGGCGGTGGCATAGACCACGACCATGTGTCCGTCACCGATGCCCTTGGCGGATATCTCGGCGGCGAAATTTTCGGGCGTGGGCAACATGAGGGACAGGGCGGCGTCGCGATCCTGCAACTCCGCCCGTAAATCGATAAATTGCGCGCCGGGGATGTGGCCGGCGTCATAGTCATCCCGCCCGGATGTGGGCACCCAGGCCCCGCTGTCCCGGCGTGTCATGATGACGGAGGCATCGACGATGCGCAGTCCCCGATCATCCATGTTATCCGCCAGCCATTGGCTCTCCACCAGGGCGCGGCCATTCCAGTCCCCCATCGTCCGCCTCGCTTGCTTTGTTGCAATGACCACCACTCTATCGCGGCGCCGCGCCATTGGCGACATAGCGGCGGAACATATTGTTCGGGGTTTGAATGGGATATGATATGCATGGTGGACAAGCGTGAAAGGAACCCGAGCATGCAGATTACTCCCATCAACGATGCCATTGGCGCCCGCGTGGACGGGATCGATTTGGCCGCGGGTTTTGACGACGCCGCCTTTGCCGCCATGCACCGGGCCTGGCTGGATCATTGCGTCCTGCTGTTTCGCGGCCAAACCCTGACGCCGAAACAATTGACCACCTTCGCCGCCCGCTTCGGGCCCTTGGAGCCGCCGCCCGCCAGTGAAAAGGACCTGCGCGACGATGCCGGGTCCGATGATGCCAAGGATATGTGGATCATTTCCAATGTCATTGAAAACGGCAAGGCGATCGGCGCCTTGGGCGATGGCGAGGCGGAATGGCATTCAGACATGACTTATCTGGACATCCCCCCCACGGCGTCCGTTCTATACGGCCACGAAGTGCCGCCCCATGGCGCCAACACCTGGTTCGCCAATATGTACCAGGCCTGCGAAAAGATGCCCGCCGATCTGCGCCGGGCCATCGGCGATCATCGCGCCTTGCATAATTCCTCCTACACCTCAGCGGGCGAATTGCGCAAGGGCATGGATGCGGTCACGGATGTGCGCGCGGCGCCCGGCGCCGTCCACCCCATGGTCATCCAGCATCCCGAAAACAGCCGCGAGGCGTTGTTTCTGGGCCGGCGCACCAATGCCTATATCAAGGAGATGTCGGTGGCGGACAGCGAAAGTCTGCTGGACCGACTGTGGGATTATTGCGTGGGGTCCGATTTTACCTATGCCCACGAATGGCAGCGGGGCGATGTGCTGATCTGGGATAACCGGGCCACGTTGCATCGCCGGGATGCCTTCGACCCCAGCCACCGGCGCATCCTGTGGCGCTGTCAGATTTCCGGCACGGCGCTGCCCTCCGCTCATGCAGCCTGACGTCCAGCCTGAGTTCGCCACGGAAAGGTTGCGCCTGCGCGCCTGGAACCTGGATGACCTGGACTTTATTGTTGCCATGGAGATGGACCCGGAGGTGGGGCGATACATCTACCCCCACGGTCGCCCCACGATCCAGGAACGAACCGTCGTCACCCGGCAACGGATCAACAGCGGCTGGCCGAAACAGGGCGGCATGTGGCTCGTTGAATGGGCCGAAAGCGGCGATCTAATCAGTTGGTGCGGCATGTTCCCGCTGGAAAGAACCGACCTGGTGGAGATCGGCTACCGCTTTATCACCGCCGCCTGGGGCAAGGGCGTGGCGACGGAGGCCGCCAGGCGGGTGCTCGATCACGGCTTTCGGGCGCTTGAGCTGGACCCCATCGTAGCCGTCACCTATCCCGAGAATGCCGGCTCGCAAAACGTGCTGACAAAAATCGGTCTCGAAAGCCATAGCCTGCAATTCCACTACGGCCTGGACCTGAGCTATTTTTCCCTTCGTCGCGCGGACTACCTCACCGCTCGATAAACGACCGGCCGATCAGTTGCCGGTGTATCTGGTTCGTACCCTCATAAATCTGCGTGATCTTGGCATCCCGCATGTAGCGTTCGACCGGATAATCCTTGCAATAGCCATAGCCGCCGTGCAGTTGCACCGCGTCCGTGCTGATCCGCATGGCAAGGTCGGAGGCGCGCATTTTTAGCATGGAGGATTCGATGCCGATGTCATCCTCGCCCCGGTCGATCATGGCACCGACCCGCCACAGCCAGCTTTCGCATAAGGCCAGGTCCGTTGCCATGTCGGCCAGCATGAACTGAATGCCCTGAAACTCGATGATATTGCGGCCCGATTGCCGGCGCTGGTTGATGTAGGCGACCGCGTCCTCGAACGCCACGCGGGCGATGCCTAGGGCGTGGGCGGCGATGGAGGGCCGGGATTTGTTCAAGGCCGAAAACAAGATCTTTAAACCATCCCCCGGTTCGCACAACAGGTTGGCGCGGGGGATGCGGACCGCATCGAAGGACAAGGATACGGTGGAGGAGGCACGCAGCCCCATCTTGTCTTCCTTGCCCGTGACGGCAAGGCCGGCGGCGTCCTTCTCAACCAGGACCACGGAAATTGCGGCCTTGTTATTCTCTATCCCGGACCATTTGCCGAACACCACATGCAGATCAGCTACATCGCCGTTGGTGATGAAGGTCTTTCCGCCCTGAATAATGATATCCTCGCCGTCGGGCGTAAACCGGGTCTTCATGCCGGTGGCGTCCGAGCCCGCGGTGGGCTCCGTGATGGCGAGGGAGACCAGCCCGCCCGCCGCGATCTTGGGCAAGAGGCGGGCCTTTTGTTCAACACTGGCGAAATCAACCACGGGTTTGACCGCATGAAAGGTCGCCCCCCAGGTCAGACCGGTGGCGGCGCAGGCCTTGGCGATTTCCCGCACCGTGGCCAGGTAGGAGACGTAGGACATCCCCGCGCCGCCATATTCCTCGGGTATGAACATGGCGTTCAGACCTAAATCGTTGAGGGCGTTCACGTTGTCCCAGGGAAATTCGCCATTTTGATCATAAGCGGCGGCCCGGGGCGCGATCTGGTCGCGGCACAGGGCACGCACCGCATCCAGCAGCAGGCGTTCCTCCTCCACCAGATCCAGACTGTCGTCGAGGCGTTTCAGTACGTCCATGATATTATCTCTATTGATTAATGTTTTGGCCGCCGTCCATGAAGATGGTCTCGCCGGTCAGGCTGGGCAGGTCCTCGGCCACCAAAATGGCGACCATCCGGGCCACTTCGTCGATGCTGGCGGCATGGCCCACGGGGATACGGCGGCGGACGAATTCCTTGAAGCTGTCCTTGGCCATATGTTCGGCGTTCAGGTCCGTGGCCACGAAGCCCGGCGCCAGATCCAGCACGCGGATTTTGTCCCGGGCCCATTCCACGGCCAAGGTGCGGGTCAAAGAACCCAGGGCGGTTTTACTGCAATTATAGGCCAGGTTCCGCTTGGCGCCCAGGCGGTCGAAAAATGACCCGATATTGATGACCAGGCCGCCGCCATTGGCCACCATGTGGGGATAGACGGCGCGGCAGGCCAGGAATGGCCCGGTGATATTGGTGGCCAGGACCCGCTCGAAATCCGCCTTGGAAAATTCGGCGCTGGGGCCTTCCAGGTGCAGGCCGGCGTTGTTGATCAGGGTATCGATCCGTCCGGCGCGATCGGCCAGGGTATCAATGGCGGCGGCGATCTGCCCTTCGTCATCCATGTCGCAGGTCAGGTTGATCAGATCGCCCGTGATCTCGCGATCCTCCGCCCCCTGTCCCTTGCGTGACAGGCAGCCGACCGTGTGCCCTCGTTTGGCGAGTTCTTCGACGATGCCCGAACCGATGCCCCGGCTGGCCCCAGTGACGGCGATGACTTTAGTGGCGATGACCATGGGATCGCTCATGTTCACTTGTCCTGAAAGACCGGCGGCCGTTTTTCCAGAAACGCGGTGGCCCCTTCGGTGGCGTCTTCGCCCTGAAACGCCAGGGTGTTTAAGTCACGTTCGATCAACAGCCCCTCCGACAGGGCGGTCTGGTCGGCCCGCATCACTGCCTCCCGGCCATAGCGCAGGACCGGCAGGGAAAAGCCGGCGAATTGCTTGGCGTAGGCCATGGCGCCATCAACGGCGGGTGGCTCGACGATACGGTTGATCAGGCCCATGGCCAGGGCTTCCTCCGCCCCCACCATGCGGCCGGTCATAACCATGTCCAAGGCGCGGCCCTGGCCCACCAGGCGGGGCAGGCGCTGGGTGCCGCCATAGCCGGGGATCAGGCCGAGTTTAATTTCCGGCACCCCCAACTGGGCATTGGCCGTGGCCACGCGCAGGGTGCAGGCCGTGGCCAATTCCAGCCCGCCGCCCAGGGCATAGCCGTTGATCACCGCCACCGAGGGGATGGCCAGGCTGTCCAGCTTGGCAAAGGTGTTCTGGCCCATTTCCGTTGCCGCCATGGCCTCGACGATATTACGGCCCATGAATTCCGAGATATCGGCGCCGGCGCAAAAAGCCTTCTCCCCCGCCCCGGTGATCAGCAGGGCCCGGACATCGGAGGCGGCAGCTTGGTCGATGGCGGTGCCAATGTCTTTCACCACCTGGACGCTCAAGGCGTTCAGGGCTTTCGGCCGGTTCAGGGTGATCAGGGCGAATTCGTCGATGCGGCTGTATTCAACAGACGTGGCGGACATGAGGCGGCCTCCTGCTAATCGGTTACCAATTGATCTGTATTTATAACGCGGCGATCTCTTCGCGCAACTCGTCCAGCAGCCGTTGGCTCTTGCCTAGATGCAGGGCCTCGCCCTCTAGGATCACGGTGAAGGCACGGCGCTTCATGGCCACGACGTCGATGCCGCCAGCGGCACCCTCCAGCGCGGCGCTGCTGATGACAATGTCGATCAGTCGTTCGGCGCCGTGTAAACGGCCCCACAAATAGTCGTTTTCCCGATGCTGGCGGGAGAAAAAGGCGGCAAAATGGCCCAGGCCGACGCCTTTCAAGATATCCTCCGCGCCGCCGTGGTGCAGACTGTTGGCGTCATCGGGCGAGATGCGATCCACCCGGATCTCGTCGAATTCCCCGATGTCCCGCCACGACGTCACGGTAAAGGCCAGAACATCCCAAAAGGCAAAGCCCAGGAAACTGTTCAGCAAAGCCCGTTGCGCCCGGCCCGGTAGGGCGGCGGCGGCCATATTGTGGAGCACCTGGTCAACCCGCCGGCCCATGACGTTGAGACTGAAATCATCCGCCAGCAAGCCGATCAGGCAGCCGATGTTGCTCTCCCGCCCGGCTTCAATGGCCACCGCCATGCGCCGGCAGCGCGGTGTCAGAATGGCGACATCCCGGCAGCGGCGCAAAACCTCCAACAGATCATAGATTTGCCCCTTGATGTCATCCAGGGGCGCGGCCACTTCCGCTGTCGGATAGGTCGCGTACAGCTGGTTCAGGCCGCGCACCACGAAGCGCAGGCGGCGGGCCCGGTAATCGGCGTCCAGGCCACTTAGGAAGGCGGCCTGGGCGGCATTGTTTTCGGCCCCCTCGCGGGGCATGATGCCGTTCTCTTCGGCCCAGCTGCGCAACCTCTCCGCCCACCCATCAATGGCCGCCCGGTCGGGCCTGGGCAGGGCGGCCTGGGCCAGGATCGTCGCCAACTGTTCCACCACCGCATCGATGCGCAGGCGCAGATAACCTTCATAGGCATAGCCCGACCGCTCCGCCGACAGGCGGCCGGTGGCGGCCCGCCAATGGCCCAAATTCGCCATGTCCGGCACCGTGTCCGGCACTATGTCCGCTGCCCCGCCGATCACTTCGGCAACCAATTTATCGATCCGCGGCATGGCGCTGTCCAGCACCGTCTTCAGCCGCCGCACCCGCACGTTGAAGCCGTTGATCCAGTCCAGCTCGTCCCGGATTGGTTCGTTGCGGGGAATATCCGACAGTGGGCCCTTCAATGTCCGCAACATCGAAGGCGCCCGCCGGGG
Organism: Alphaproteobacteria bacterium; assembly: GCA_046582635.1. Classification (GTDB taxonomy): domain Bacteria; phylum Pseudomonadota; class Alphaproteobacteria. The sequence continues at coordinate 1,234 of JAYGEA010000117.1, read as the reverse complement.
GGCGCCGCCGCCCGCTTTTTCCGGATCGGGGTCGATGTAGACCAGGCGGCGGTCCACCTGCCGATAGGCGGGCCGTTGTTTGATGGACTCGATGGCCTGGGCAAAGGGTTTGTTGTTCAACACACTGCCGTCGATGAACGCCGTGGCCATGGGGTCCTGGCCGGCGGCTTGATAGGCCGTGAAATTGCTCCGCATGAATTTGTCCCGGCCCGGCCAGTCCGTCCCGCGCCGGGCGACCATGTTGTCGATCTCGATAATGCGGGCGGGGGAGAAGGCGCCGGGGAAGGAAGCCGTGGCGCGGGCGGCGAAGACCAGGCCGGGCAGATCGGCCGTGCCGAAATCCGTGGTCATGTTGGCTCCGGAAAAATGGCGATGGCGGAATTGCAGGGTGTGGCGATGCTCGCGCTCGGTAATCTGTTCCGGGTCGTGCAGGGGGATGGACTGGTTGTAGCCAAAGAAGTCCGTCAGGGTGACGAACAGGTCCAGCCATTGACCCGACGGCGTCAACGAACCCGTGCCGTGCCTGCCGCTGCTCATGGCGGCCATGGCTTCATACAAGGTATCGCACAGCGCCGGGCCGCCGAAGGGGGGACGGAACCAGCGGGAGCGGATGAACAGGGACAGCTTTTCCCGCATTTCCGCATCGGGAGCCAGATGAGCCATCTTTCGTTGGCTGAGGCCCCATTGCACCACGGGGCGGAGGATCCATTTGCTCCAAACGGAGGCCTTGCGCTCCGATGCCAACAGCTCGGCCACGTCCGCCTTGTCCAGCCACATGGTCCGCAGCGGGTCGAATGCCAGGTCCAGGGCCAGGGCCCGGGCCAACAGCACGCCATTGATACCGCCGGCGGAGGCGCCCGCAATGACATCGACCACAACGTGCAGATCCAGTTGCCCGCCGATCTGGTGCAGCAGGTCCAGATAGACCGCTTCCGTATCGGTATAATCGCTGTTGGCGCCCCGCCCGCCGGCTTCCGTGCCGGCCTGACAGTCGGCCGAGGCGCGGACCAGCTTCAGGACCTCCTTGCTGACCCCGTGCATATAGACGGCAAGAGAGACCCCGCCGTAACAGACCAGGGCCAGTCGAAGTTCCTTTTGCCGCATGAGGCCGCCTACCTATCTTAAGGCCGAATGCCGAAGTGGCGCGGGCCCAGCAATTGCGGCAACAGGGGCTGCACCAGCTTGATCCAATCGCACAGCATGGGCCGGGTTTCGCGCGGGTCGATCAGTTCGT
>JAYGEA010000075.1:0-15636 GCA_046582635.1 Alphaproteobacteria bacterium | reverse complement strand
ATTGAGCAATGCCCCCAATGATGGTCAGCACCAGTTCGCCGGTCGGCATAGCGGTATCTATGCCGAGGTCCAATACCTGGAGATAAGAGCCTTTTTCACGGAGACGATCCACAATGTCGTTCAGGTGCCGTGTGGAGCGCGCCAGGCGGTCAAGCTTGGTCACCACCAGTGTGTCACGCTCCCGGACAAAATCCAGCGCCACGGCCAGTTCATCGCGGGCACCGACAGACGAGACCTGCTCCTGGTAGACCTTCTCGCAACCGACGGCCTCTAGGTCACGAACCTGGGCCTCGAACATACGGCCCTTAGTGCCGTCATCACCAACAAATTATCAGATCACAGTGTGGGACCAATTGTGGGACTAGTCATGGACCGGGAAAAATATACTAATTATAACAGTACTTTGCAGCATATAAATGGCGGAGGGGGTGGGATTCGAACCCACGGTACCCGCAAAGGTACACCGGTTTTCGAGACCGGCACAATCGACCACTCTGTCACCCCTCCAGCGGGTTCGGCGGCGTTCGGATAGCGCTTTTTAACTGGCGCAAGGGAAAATTTCAAAGGGTTTCCAGCTCCGCGCGCGGAGCTGCCCCAAAGTACCGTAAACCGGCCTGCAAAATGAAGCGCTCCCAACCGATGCGGAAGTGTCGGACGCCCGAAACTCAAAGCAACGTCACCACTTCCTCCGCCCCGCCATTGCGGGCCGAGACATAGCCGCTGTAGATGGTGGCGATGCAATCGGCGGCCAGTTCGCTGTTGCTTTCCACGTCACCGCCATACGCGACGGCGCCGTAAAACGCCTCGATTTCCTGAGGGAAGCCGTGGGAGAAGTCCTCGTCCGGGGCGGTGGGGGCCCAGCCCTGCTTGGTACCGATCTTTTCCACCACATAGATGTCGTCGAACTGGCTATCCACCGGATTATAGGTTTGCATCTGGTGCGAGGGGTTGAGATTGCAGATGGTGCGGTAATTGCCGGCGCAAACCTCCAGCCAGTTATGCACCCCGCCCAAGACGATGTCGGAGGCAAACACCGTGGCGATGGTGCCATCCTGGAAGGTGACGTGGGTCATGACGAAATCTTCAATATCCACGTAGTCGGCGCGAATATGGCCGTGATCCATGAAATCGGGCAACTGGGTCAGGGCATCGATCCGGTCCAGCATGGCCTCCAGTTCACTGAAAGCCTCGATGCCCCGCGCCCGGGAAAAACTCTCCGTGCTGGCCGGGGTTTTGGCATGCACGCCCACCACCTCCACGTCGATGCCGGGCACGCGCAAGGCGGCCTGGTAATGAAAGGTGGCGCCGAACCCCGCACCGATGATGCCGGTGCGCACCTTGGCCTTGCTCATGATGTTATTCCTCAACAGCGGTATGAATGCTGTATTTTAGGGGCCGAATCGTTTTTTGACAGGCTAGCATGACGGTGCATCGGGATTTTTCTTTCGAGATCAGGCGTTCCCATCGGCGCAAGACCCTCTGTTTGCAAATTCGCGACGGCCAGGTGCAGGTCTTGGTGCCTGCGCGGACGTCCGGGCGGCAGATCGAGGACCTGATCCATAAACACAGCGGCTGGATCGAAAAGAAGCTGCGGGAACAATCGGCCCGCCCCAAGGCCCCCGCGCGGGCCTTTGCCGATGGCGAGGTTTTTGCCTGCCTGGGCCGGGACCATACCTTGAAAGTCGTCCAAGGCCCACCCTGGCCCGCCGAACCCAGGGGCGGTGAATTGCTGGTAACCGTGCCCGATCAGGGCGATGAGGCGGCCATCAGGACGCGGATCATCGAATGGTATCACGGCGCCGCCCTGGCGACATTTCAGGACCGCACGGCGCATTTTGCCCGCCGCCTCGGGGTTTCGGCGACATCGGTCAAGGTCAGAGCCTACAAGCGCCGCTGGGGCAGTTGCAGCGCCAAGGGCGACCTATCCTTCAATTGGCGCCTGGCCCTGGCACCCGTCGCGGTCGCCGATTATGTCGCCGCCCACGAAGTATCCCATCTGGTCCACCACAACCATTCGCCGCGATTTTGGGCTGTTGTCGAAGGGTTGCTGCCGGACTACCGCGACCAGCAGCAATGGCTGAACAAGTTTGGCGGCCTATTGGATATTTGATCTGGATCTCTGATCCGCCTCGCGCCACACGGTGTTTCTTGCTAGGCTTTCCCCCAACCCCTTATTCGCCAGGGAGCCAGCCATGACCGTGACCACCGGACTGCATCACGCCGCCTATCGCTGCAACAACGCCCAGGAGACCGTGGATTTCTATACCAACGTCATGGGCATGGACTACGTCATGGCCATCTCCGAGGATCATGTGCCCTCCACCAAGGAACCCGATCCCTATATGCATATTTTCTTCGAGATCGGGCCGGGCAGTTATCTGGCCTTTTTCGAACTGCCCAATTCGCCGGCCATGGGCCGGGACCCCAATACGCCGGAATGGGTCCAGCATATTGCCTTCACGGTGCCGGATATGGAAACTTTGTTGGCGGCCAAGGAACGTATTGAATCCAACGGTGTCGATGTCCTGGGGCCCATCGACCACACATTGTTCTCATCGATTTATATGTTCGACCCCAACGGCCACCGCCTGGAATACGCCACCAACACCGGCGGTCCCGAAATCTGGAAGAAAGCGGCGGACGCGGCCCCCGCCATGTTGGCGGCCTGGAACAGAGACGGCAGCACCGGCGATCTGGGCGCCTGGCTGCATGAAAAGGAACTGAGTTCGGACTAAGGCTTTGCCGCGACAAGCCGATTGATGTTGGACAAGGCCCGATCTTGTATACCCATGGCCTGCAATTGTTCCACCGCACGGGCCACATAGTCGGGATTGGCGCCCGAATTGCCCTTGGACTGGCGCACCACGTCCGCTGCATGGCCATGCTCCAACTTGCCGGCGTATTGCGGGTGTTGCCGATTGGCGCGGAAACACAATGCCATGACCGGGGCCATGACCGGGGCCATGAGCGGGGCCGTGACCGGGTTGTCGTTCAGATAGACCCGGACCAGCATCGCCTCGTAGCCGTCCGTGACCAGTTCACGGCGATAAAGGTAGTCGGCGGCGGCATGCTTGGCGGAGGCATTGACCCGATAGGCGATACCATTGCACGACCCGCCCACATCCAGGCCAAGGACCAGACCGGGGCTGTTCGGACTGCCCCGATGGAACCAGGACCAGACGCACAAAGCGCGGTGATAGCCGTGCAGACGGCCCGATCGCCGCTCCACATAATCGAAGCCCGACCGCCACATGACCGAGCCATAGCCAAAGACCCAAAGATCGCCGGGCGGCAGGACAAGATCGGGGATGGTGTAATCGGATACGGGTGAATTCACGGCAACGGCCTGCTATTGAATGGCACCATCCAATAGCCGTCCGCCTGCTGTTTGACAACCGGTCTCCATATCAGGGAGCATTGGTGAACAAGGGAAGAGTAAGAGGCCAAATGCGATATTTTATTCTTGTCGGCGTTGTGATCGCCGTTGTTGCGGCCTGGACCGGGGCCTGGTTTTACATTGCCGATCAGGTGCGGGACGAGATTGAAGCCGCCGCCGGTCAAAACACCCCATCCGGCGCGGTGCGCTATCGCGGGCTGGAGATCAGCGGTTATCCCTTTCGCATTCAAGTGGAATTGACCGGCCCCCGGATCGAGTTGTCCGGCACTGAGGGCGGGTTTCGCTGGGCCACCGATAAGATCGGCGCGGTCCGGCATCTGTGGCAGCCGCGCCATGTATTGCTGGATCTGACGGGGCAACATCAATTCGAATGGTCCCAGGATGGCGCGGCACGGGCGGTGACGCTGGACAATGGGGAGGCCATGGCCAGCATCGAAACCGGCGCGGGCGGGCGGTTGGACCGCCTGTCCGTCGATATCAAGGCGCCGTCTCTACGCGGCGACGGCGGCACTGCGTTCATCGGCAAACGGTTGCAAGTGCATGCCCGATTGACGCCGGATGCGGATGACAGTGTCGATCTTGCCCTGCGTGGTGACGGACTTGAACTTGGCGCGGGGGTTCTGCCGCCGGAACTCATGGGCATGGCCCGCAACATCTCTCTGCTTGATATTCGAACCACGGTCACCGGCCTGCCGCAAGATGCACGCGCGGCCACGCCCATTGCCTCATGGCTCGCCACCTGGCGGATGGGCGGCGGGACGGTGGAGGTCAGGCAGTTTCGCCTGTTGTGGGGGGATATGGAGATCAACGCCACGGGCAGCCTGGCCCTGGATGACCGTATGCGCCCCATTGGCGCCTTGACGGCAAAAATTAGGGGACACGAGCAATTGCTGGACATCGCCGCCAGATCGGGGGCCATGAGCAAGAACCGCCGCATCGCGGCTGGTGCGGTGTTGGGCCTGTTGGCGGCGGCGGGTGGCGGCGTGCTGTCCGTGCCCGTGCGGATGCAGGACGGCCAACTGTTTCTGGGCCCGGCCGCGATTGCCGAACTGGCGCCATTGGCGCTGCGTTAGAGCGTTTTCAATGCAGTCTGAACCACCCGCTCCCCCGTAGCCAACCATCCACAGGGTACCATTAATGGGTGCCAATAGAGTCTGGGGGGACGGGGGAGCGGATGGCCCGGTGATTCAACGAAAGTTGAAAATGCACTAGTCCAGGGCTTGCCGCTCGCCTTTCCTGAACGGCCCGCGTTCGGACAGATATCCGATGTCGTGGCCCACTTCCGCCCGTTCATGCTCCAGGTAATTGGCCACCGCCTCGCGGAACCCGGGGTCGCGGATGAAGTGGGCGCTGTGGGTTTGGGTGGGCCGGTAGCCACGGGCAATTTTGTGCGGCCCCTGGGCGCCGGCTTCGACCCGGGCCAGGCCGTGGCGGATGGCATAGTCGATGGCCTGATAGTAACAAACTTCGAAATGCAAAAAGGGGTGATCCTCGATGCAGCCCCAATAGCGGCCGTACAGCGCCTCGGTGCCGATCAGGTTCAGGGCGCCGGCGATATAACGGCCTTCGCGGCGGCACAGGATCAACAGAATCTTGTCCGCCATGCTTTCCGTGATCAGCGAGAAAAACTCGCGGTTCAGATAGGGCTGACCCCATTTGCGGCTGCCCGTATCCATGTAAAAGCGGTAAAAGGCATCCCAATGCGCCTCGCGGATATCGTCGCCGGTAAGCCATTCGATCTCCACGCCGGAGGCCAGTGCGCCGCGCCGTTCCTTGCGGATGTTTTTGCGCTTGCGTGAGGACAAATCGTCCAGGAAATCGTCAAAACTGCCGTAGTCCCGGTTGTACCAATGGAATTGCTGGTCCGCCCGTTTCAGATAGTCGGCGTCATCCAGCAACTCCCATTCATCCTCGGGCAGGAAATTGACGCTGATGGTGGCGATCTTCAGATGTTCCGCCGCGCTGATCAGACCGGCCGCCAGTTGCCGTTGCACGGTGGTTTTGTCCAGCCCCGCGCGCACCAGCAAACGGGGCCCGGTGGCGGGCGTGAAAGGCACCGCCGCCAGTAGTTTCGGGTAATAGCGCCCGCCGGCCCGCTCGTAAGCATCGGCCCAGCCGTAGTCAAAGATGAATTCGCCCCGGCTGTGGCTTTTCACGTACAGCGGCACGCAACCCGCCGGCGGCCCGCCGTCCGGATCGTCGAGAACCAGATGCACCGGTCCCCAGCCGGTGCGGCCATGGACGCATTCGCTGTCTTCCAGGGCCTTCAGGAAAGCATGGCTGAGAAAGGGGTCCGAGGGCCCGGCGCAGGCGTCCCAGTGTTCGGCCGGTATGTCGCCGATGGATTGGACAATGCGCGCGACCGCGCCCTCCCCCTCCCCGTCTGTACTTTGGTCCGCCATGTCAGGGACGAAAGCCTTCAAAGACGATGTTGTCCGTGTGGGGCGCCAGCCGATCCATTTCTGTCCGATCCTTTATGGTAAAGCTTAAAACCGGCGTCCCCGCCGCCCGTACCCGACCCGCCGCCCAATTGGGCAGGTCGCGCCTATCGTAAACCACAAAATCGGGTTGCGCACCGTCCACATCGTACAAATAACGCCAGGCCAGGCGCCGCCACCAGGGCCCATGGGCTGGCAAATTGCGCCGTCCCACGTTATGGCCGCGGAGCCAGTCTGGCGCGCGCTGGCGGAACCAGGTCAGGCTGCGCGCCTCGAAGGCGGTCACGGCAAAGGGGCCCTGATAGTCCCGCAGTAGAGGCAATGCGGCCTGTTCCACCACGCCGATCCCGCCCGGTCGGGTCTTGATCTCCACAATCACCGGCACCTGACCGCCGATCAGCCGCAAGGCCGCCTCCAGGGTGGGAATGCATTGCTGACTATTCCGCAAGGTCAGGTCGGCCAGGGCCGCCGCCTCCCACGCCGCCAGCAAACCGGCGCGGCCGGTCATGCGGTCAAGCTGCGGATCATGGAACACCATGGCCCGGCCGTCGGCCGAGGTTTGCACATCCAGTTCGATGCCATAGCCCGCCGCGACCGCCGCCTGAAAGGCCGCCAGGGAATTTTCCGGCTGTCCGCCTTTCTCTGCCCCATCGTGCAAGCCGCGATGGGCCAGGGGCCGGTCAAACAGCCAACGGGGAGGTGCCCTCATCGCACCTCGAACACCGCATCGATTTCCACCGCCACGTTGAACGGCAAGGCCGAAGCGCCGACGGCAAAGCGGGCATGGCGCCCGGCATCGCCAAACACCGCAACCATCAGGTCCGAGGCGCCGTTGATGACTTTTGGGTGGTCATGAAAATCGCCGGGGCAATTGACGAAGCCGCCCAGCTTGACGCAACGCACAACCCGGTCCAGATCGCCGTCACAGGCCGCCTTGACCTGGGCGATGATGTTCAAGGCCACGGTGCGGGCGGCGGCCTGGCCCTCCTCGACCGAGAAATCCGTCCCCACCTTGCCGACGAAATTCCGCTCGCCCCCGACCCAGGGCACCTGGCCGGAGATAAACACCTGATTGCCCGTGCGCACATAGGGCATATAGTTCGCCGCCGGGGCCGGGGCATCCGGCAAGGTAATGTCCAATGCCGCCAATCGTGCTTCTACGTCTCCCGCCATTCCAGACTCCTCCTTAGTTTAATTTAGATCGATGTTGCCAGTGCCGTTTGTACCCCGCATCGGCCGACGGGAGTACCAATTCTTGCGGCAAGACCAGAAATGAACTGCATACGGCCACCGTCCCTGCCGTTATGATGCCGGGCAGCAAAGAGCGGGCTTTGGTTCGCAGATAAATTACCGCCTGGGGGGCGCCCATATGGATACCACGCCGGCCGATGACGGCTTCTACATGCCGCCGGATTGGGCCCCGCACGAGCGCTGCTGGATGGCCTGGCCCTGCCGTATCGGGGCCTGGCGCGACGAGTTGGACCTGGCCTGCCTGGCCACCGCCGCCCTGGCCCGCGCCATCGCCAAGTACGAATCGGTCAACATGCTGGTGCCGCCCGCCCTGATCCCCGTTGCACGCCTGCAACTGGGCAGTCTGGTGTCGATCTGGGAGGCGGAACTGGATGATTCCTGGGCCCGGGACATCGCACCGAATTTCCTTGTGGACGGGGATGGCGGGTTGGCCGGCGCGGTGTTCGATTTCAACGCCTGGGGCAACAAATTCCGCGATTACCGCGACGATGCCAAGGTGGGCGCGTGGCTGCTGGGGGAGCTGGAATTGCCCTGCTACCAGGTGCCCATGACGCTGGAAGGCGGCTCCATCCATGTGGATGGTTCCGGCACCTTGATCACCACGGAATCCGTGGCCCTTAATTCCGACCGCAATCCAACCCTTGACAAGCGCCAGATCGAAGAGCGCCTGGCCACATATTTCGGTGTCCGAAAGGTAATCTGGCTGCCCGACGGCCTGATCGGCGACCGGGCCGACGGCCAGGTCAACAAGGTGGCCCGATTTGTCGCCCCCGGCCGCTTGATGTGCGCCGTGGCCTCCGATGGGGCTGATCCCAACCGCGCCAACCTCTCCGGCAACCTGGAACAATTGCGCGGCGAACGGGATGCCTTGGGGCGGCCGCTGGAACTGCTGGAAATTCCCCTGCCCAGCCCCTTGCAGGAGGATGATGGCCATCATCTGACCCGCTCCTACCTGGATTTTTATCTCGGCACCGGCGCCGTCTATGTCCCGGGCTTTGACGACGCAGCGGACGCCGGCGCCGCCAAACTGATCGGCGCGGCCTTCCCGGACCGCGAAGTGGTGCAGCTGGACATGGCCGATATCGCCCGGCGCGGCGGCGCCATCCACGCCATGACCCAACAGCAGCCGAAGGTAAAATGAGCCCTACCACCCCGTCTTTGTTCGACCGCCTGAAGGCTGCCGCTGCCGACGATTGGGCCGCCTACACCGGCCACGCGTTCGTCCGTCAATTGGGGCTGGGAACCTTGCCCGAAGCCGCTTTCCGCCATTATCTGGGTCAGGATTATCTGTTCCTGATCCATTTCGCCCGGGCCTATGCCCTGGCCGCCTACAAGACCACGGACCTGGCGGAAATGCGGCGGGCGGTGGCCAGCGTGGATGGCATCCTGAACACCGAGATGGCCTTGCATATCGATTATTGCCGGGGCTGGGGCCTGGACGAGGCCGCCCTGGCCGCCCTGCCCGAGGCCAAGGCGACCATGGCTTATACCCGCTTCGTGCTGGAATGCGGCCTGGCCGGCGACAGCCTGGATTTGTACGTAGCGCTCTCCCCTTGCGTGGTCGGATATGGCGAGATCGGCGCCGCCCTGGCAGCCGAACTTGCCGCCGAAACAGCCGCCGAACCGGGCACGGCCGGGCGAGACAACCCCTACGCCTCCTGGATCGAGATGTACGCCGGCCCCGACTACCAGCACGTCGCCCAGGCCGCCATCGCCCAACTTGACCATCTGGCGGCCCAGCGCCTGACCCCGGCCCGCTTCGATGCCCTGTGCCAAACCTTCCGCCGCGCCACCCAACTGGAAGCCGACTTCTGGCACATGGGCCTCACCCTCGCCCCATGAGTCCCAAAAATCTTTTACGGTGACGAATTTTTTTCGCTGACGGAATACTTATATAAATAACTGTATTCATTTATCTATTTATTTTGTAATGCCTATATAGGTATGCCGTCACCGTAGTAAGAGTCTGCGTATTCCAGCAGCAGGTCCTTGGCGTCGACGGTCATGCCGGCCTTGACGGTGATGGTGGCTATGGTGCCGGGGCGGGCGGCGCGGATGGCGGTTTCCATTTTCATGGCTTCGATGTTCAGCAGCAGATCGCCGGTCTCCACCGCCTGGCCCTGGTTGACCGCGATGGTGCCGATGACGCCGGGCATGGGCGCGGGGACGTGATTGGGATTGTTCTCGTCCGCTTGCGGGTGGCGCTCCACCGACGCGGCGGCCTGGCGGTTGGCGATGCGGATGGTGCGGGGCTGGCCGTTTAATTCGAAGAAAAACTTCACGAAGCCTTCCTCGTCCACCTCGCCCACGGCCTGGCGGCGGATCACCAGGCTTTTGCCCCGCTCAATATCCACGGAAATTTCCTCGTCCGGCTGCATGCCGTAGAAGAATGTCTTGGTGGGCAGAACCTCCACGGGGCCGAATTCCCGGCGGTGGACGGCATAGTCGGTGAAGACGTCCGGGTACATCAGATAGGAATTGAACTCTTCCTCCGTTATATGCCGCGCGACCTTTTTCTCGGCCTGGCCACGCAGGGCAGACAGATCGGCAGGGGCCAGATTGGCGCCGGGGCGGTCGGTCATGGGGGTCTCGCCGGCCAGGACCTTTGTCTGCAGGGCCTTTGAGAAGCCGCCCGGCGGCTGGCCCAGCTCGCCCCGGAAGAAGGACCGCACGGATTCGGGAAAGGCGATTTTCTTATGCGGGTCTTCGACGTCTTCGCGGCTCAAGTCCGCGCTGACCATGAGCAACGCCATGTCGCCGACCATTTTCGAGGACGGCGTCACCTTGGCGATATCGCCTAGCATGTCATTGACCTCCGCATAGGCGCGGGCCACTTCGTGCCAGCGTTCCTCCAGGCCGAGGGAACGGGCCTGCTCTTTCAGGTTGGTGAACTGGCCGCTGGGCATTTCGTGCAGATAGACCTCCGAGGCGCCAAAACGCAGGTCGCTTTCAAAGGCGGCATATTGCGCCCGCACCCCCTCCCAGTAATCGGAAAAGGCGCGGATTTGACCCGCATCCAGGCCGGTGTCCCGCGCCCCGCCGCGCAGCGCCCCGATCACGGAGCCCAGGTTCGGCTGCGAAGTCAGTCCGGACAGGGAATCCATGGCCAGGTCCACCGCGTCGGCGCCGGCGGCGGCCGCCGCCAGCACACTGGCCGCCGCGATACCGGAGGTGTCGTGGGTGTGGAAATGCACTGGCAGGCCGGTCTCCTCCTTCAAGACGCGGACAAGGGTGGTGATGGCATCGGGCTTGGCCAGGCCGGCCATGTCCTTGATGCCGATAATATGGCTGCCCGCGTCCGCCAATTCCCGCGCCATTGCGACATAGTATTTCAGATCGTACTTGTCCCGCGCCGGGTCGTGCAGATCGCCGGTGTAGCAGATGGCGCCTTCCAGCAGCTTGCCAGCATCCAGCACCGCATCCATGGCCACGCGCATGTTCTCCACCCAGTTCAGGCTGTCGAACACCCGAAACAGATCCATGCCGCTGTCCGCCGCCTGCTTGACGAAAGCCCGCAATACGTTGTCGGGATAGGTGGTGTAGCCGACCCCGTTGGCGCCGCGCAACAGCATCTGCAACAGCACATTTGGGACCCGGGCGCGGATCTTGCGCAGGCGCTCCCACGGGCATTCGTTCAGGAACCGCATGGCCACATCGAAGGTGGCCCCGCCCCAACATTCCAGGGAGAACAACTGCGGCAGATTATGGGCATAGGCAGCCGCCGCGCGGACAATGTCGTAACTGCGCATGCGGGTGGCCAGCAGCGACTGGTGGGCATCGCGCATGGTGGTGTCGGTCACCAACAGGCGGTCCTGTTCCAACATCCAGGCGCTGAACTTGTCAGGTCCCAGGCTGTCCAGCAACTGCTTGGTGCCGTCGGGCGGGCTGGGGGTCAGGTGGCTGGGCACCAGGGGGGTGCGGTCCGTGGTGGGTTTGGGGCGCCCGGCCACCTCGTTGTTACCGTTGATGGAAACATCGGCGATGAAGCGCAACAGCCGCGTCGCCCGGTCCCGGCGGTGGCTGAGTTTGAACAATTCCGGCGTCTCGTCGATAAACCGCGTGGTGTAGTCCGCCGCCCTGAACTTGGGGTAATTGATCAGACCCTCGACAAAGGTCAGATTGGTGGTCACGCCCCGGATGCGGAATTCCCGCAGGGCCCGGTCCATGCGCGCGATGGCCTCTTCCGGGCTGGGGGCCCAGGCGGTGACTTTCTCCAGCAGGCTGTCGTAATGGCGGGTGATGACGGCGCCGGAATAGGCGGTGCCCCCGTCCAGGCGGATGCCGAAACCATTGGCGCCGCGATAGGCGGTGATACGGCCATAATCGGGCAGGAAATTTTCCTCCGGATCCTCCGTGGTGACCCGGCATTGCAGGGCATGGCCGCGCAGCTGGATATCTTCCTGGGCCGGTACGCCGGAGGACGCCAGATCGCCAATCCGTCGCCGCCGGCAATACGGATCTGTGCCTTGACGATGTCGATGCCGGTGACTTCCTCGGTGACCGTATGTTCCACCTGAATGCGGGGGTTGACCTCGATAAAATAGAAATCACCGCTGTCCACATCCATGAGGAATTCGGCCGTGCCCGCGTTCACATAGCCCGATTCCCGCGCCAGACGCAGGGCACTTTCGCACAGCTCCGCCCGCCGGGCATCATCGAGAAACGGCGCCGGGGCGCGCTCCACAACCTTTTGATTACGCCGCTGAACAGTGCAATCCCGCTCAAACAGATGCACCACGTTGCCGTAGTGGTCGCCCAGCAACTGCACCTCCACATGGCGGGCCCGGCGCACCAGCTTTTCCAGATAGACCTCGCCGTTGCCAAAGGCCGCCTCCGCCTCCCGCCGGCCGGCCTCGACCTCCCCCTCGACCTCCCCCTCGTCCTCGATCACCCGCATGCCCCGGCCGCCGCCCCAGGACGCCTTCAACATCAGGGGGTAGCCGACCGCTGCCGCCAGCCGGCGAATTTCCGCCCCGTCTTCAGGCAGCGGCCCGGTCGCGGGCATCACCTGCGTGCCGGCCCTGACCGCAACCTCGCGGGCCGAGATCTTGTTGCCCAGGCGGCGCATGATCTCGGGTGTGGGGCCAATGAAGGTAATGCCGGCCCGGGCGCAGGCATCGGCAAATTCCGGGTTCTCGGAGAGGAAGCCATAGCCGGGGTGAATGGCGTCCACCTCTGCCAGCAGGGCGACGCGGATCATCTCGTCGATGGACAGATAGGCCTTGATGGCGCCCAGGCCCTGTCCGACCAGATAAGTTTCGTCCGCCTTGAAGCGGTGCAGGGCCAGTTTGTCTTCCTCGGCAAAGTCGGCCACCGTGGCCAGGCCCAACTCGTTTGCCGCCCGCAACACGCGGATGGCGATCTCGCCGCGATTGGCCACCATGATCTTGGAGATCTTGCGCATCTGGACCATATCCGTGCTTCCCGCTACGACAAAGCTAGGTCATTGTGGGCTGGGTGAACGATCACCCAATCGCCTCGTGGCCCTGGATGCCCGGATCACGTCCGGGCATGACAATTAGCCGTTTTCAGCCAATAGCTCCGCTAATCTGTCATTGCCGGGCTTGACCCACTGCTCCGCGGCAATCTATAGCCGCCCAACTAGTCTTCGATCTGCGCCTGCAATCCGGCGGCCGCGGTTTCAATCCGCTCCACCAGTTCTTCGGCATTGAGGCCACCGATGGGGTGTTTCACCACAATCACATGCGGCGCCATCTTGCGGGCCTTGGCCTGCGCCTCGACCAGGGGCAAAAAGGTATCCGTGGTCAGGATGAAGTTCTGAACGCCGCGCTTTTCAAGTTCGATGCTGTCATGGAAACTCCACGACGAACATGCCCCTCAATCCGCTATGGCAATCAGGGCGGCCCTGTATTTCCCGGCCAATGCGTCATACATGGCGTCGGGCGCCGGCTGGGCCGGGCTGTCTTTGTGGATGTAATCGATATTGTCGGTGCTGCGATAGGCCGCCATTTTGTCGCGCACACCTTCCAACAGCTCCTTGGCATTGGGCTTGGAATTGGCGAACAGGATGATCGGGTCTTTATGCCAGTCGACCGCATTGGCCACGGCTTTTTCCTGGCCGGGGGCTTCCCGGCCGTATGATGGATTAACGATACGCATGATCTCTCTCCCTTCCACGGCAAGGTTAGCAAGCTATGGCGGTGGTGGAAAGGGTGCGGGGAATGGTTCCGGGTCCAGGAAGCGGCGCAGCACGTTGGAAGTGATTTGCGCCACGTTGTTGTCATAGCCGTCATGGGCCAGGCTGGAGATCCAGGCGATGGAGCCAGTGGTGAAGACCGCGCCACCATTGGGGCATTCGAAAAACACCATGTCGGCGCGCACATTGGGGTCATTGAAGGGCGGCATGGTGGAGAGGAAATCCTCCTTGGTGCGCAGCATGTCATCGCCGAACTTGTCCGCCCGCGCCAGCACCAGGGCATGAATGGGGGTGCCGTCGCGGGTGTCCCATCGGTCAATTTCCTCCCCCGCCGCACCATTGCCGATACTGCCGAAATCGCTGATCGGGCCCGCTGCCACGCCGGCCAGGACAAAGGCCGCGCGCGGATCGTCGGCGCCGGCCTGGCGTTCGTAGGAGCCGCTTTTCTCGAAGCCCTGGGCAGCGAAACCGATGCCCACCAACTGGTTCGGCGGGCGGCCGTTGCGGCGCCACAGGCCGCCGTATTCGCCATTGAAGCTTTGGTAATATTCGCCCACCGGCGACATCCAGGCCCGCGTTCCGTCTTCGGCCCGGCGCACCTCGATCACGCCGGGCTTGTCGTCGCAAAAGGCGATGCGCCAATAAAAGCCATTTCCACCCAGATACATCAGCCGGCCGCCCTGATCCAAGTAGCCCGCAATACCATCCAGCATGGCGGTGGAGTAATATTCGGGATGGCTGTCGGTCAGAATGCAGCGATAGGGCCGCAGCAATTCCGCGCCCTCGCGATGCAGGTCCTCATCCGTGATGACATCAAAGGGTTGGTTCATCTGGTCTAGCCAGGCGACGATGTTCATGTTGGCGGGAAAACCCCAGGGCCGGTTGTCCCCCGGTTTCATGTTCATGACCGGGCGCAGACGGGATGAATAATGGATGCCGCTGCGGTCTTCGTGCAGATCGTACAGGGAACCGCCGATTTCGGGATGGCTTGCCAAATGGGCATCGTTGACCCATTCGGGCCGGCCCTCGCCAAAAATAATGTTTGCCCGCAGGCGCTGGCGCGTATTGGCATAGGCCATGTACGAGGCGGTCGGCACCAGAAAAGCCACGTCGGCGGTGGCCGTGCCCTCTGCCGGCAGCACGAAAAACGGAATGCGGTCCACATCCACGCCGTGGCGCAGGCGGGCGGCATAGATGCCGGAGGGTAGGTCATCGGGGATCGCAAAGGAGAAATCGGTCTCCCAGCCCGCGTCATACAGATCGTCGGAATGGTAATGGATGGCGCCGTATTGTTCCGGTGCCCGACGCCAATCGTGTACGCTGCCGTCCCAATTGTGCCCGGTGACGCCGCGGGTGGGCAGGTTGACCACATGGCCATGGCGGCCCTGGGCCGACAGATCGGTGATCCGGTCGGTGGATATATCGGCGCCAAAATCCCAGCAGCCCAGGACACAATCCCATAGGTTATCGGGCACGGACGGCCCGCTTAAGGCCGCCATTTCATGCTCCGACAGTACCCGGTCGGCCAGGCGGGGCCGGTCGATCTTGCCGTTGAAATACTGCCCGTCTTTCCCTGCCGCGAAGAGAAACGGCGCCCCGCCGCCCGCCGCCATTATGTCTGTTTGGATCGTCTTTTCCCGCCGCGCGGTCGCTGATATCACCCGGTCCCCTGGCCCATTCGGCAGCGGCCGTTGGACCAGCCGCACCTGGCCGCTGGCGCCATGGTAGGAGGCGGCGACGAACAGCCATTGCCCCCGGCGCACGGGCACCCCGGTGCTGATTTCATGCGCCCCAATGCGCACCGCCAGGGCACCGCCGTCGTCCAGGTAGAGGGCGAAATCCATCCCCTGTCCCATGACCACCTAGCGCTGGCCACCGGGCAGGGTGGGATAGATCAAGGCCTGCAGGGTAAAGCTGGTAAGACCCGCCGCCCCCGGCACAGTACCGTGGGAGCCGGGCCGGATCGCCTGATGGCGGCCGAGATATGAGGTGGCAAATGGCGCCGCCACAACCCGTTCGATCAGGCCCGTGCCGCCGAGGGAATCGTCGCCGGCGATCAATTGCACCAGTTCCGCGCCGAAGTCGCCGTCCTCGTAACAAC
The DNA here is from genome assembly GCA_046582635.1 of Alphaproteobacteria bacterium. Lineage (GTDB taxonomy): Bacteria > Pseudomonadota > Alphaproteobacteria. The sequence continues at coordinate 292 of JAYGEA010000075.1, read as the reverse complement.
AGACCTTGAAATCCACCCGCTCTCCCGGGCGCAAGGATAGTGGATCGCAATAGCCGGTGATCGACTTGCGCCTGAGTTCGGGCATGGCTTTTTTCCTGTTCATCGGGAGGTTCAGTTTCGGTGGGCGGCAAATAACTATAGCAACCCAGCCTTGCCCGGAACAAAAAAACCCCGGCCGGCATGCGCCGGCCGGGGTATTTAGTTTCCCATTGACCGCCTAGGCTGTGGTGACGATTTAACGATTTAGGATTCCCTTTTGCCGGGAATTGTGATTCAAGACTGATCTTTGGGG
>JAYGEA010000050.1:0-17506 GCA_046582635.1 Alphaproteobacteria bacterium | reverse complement strand
TCGATTTCCAGGCAGAGGAAATTCCATACCGGGCCGCGAAATATGCGCTGTTGTTCCAGGGCCAGGATTTCCCGATCCGCATAAAGCCGGTAGGGAATGCGGGTGACGCCGGGTTCGGGCCAAACCAGTGCTTCGCTCAATTCGTCAGCATTCTGCAAAACCATTCAACGACACTCCCACGCGGCTACAATCATGATTTTTTGGTCTTGAAATATGGCGCCATACCCGCGCCGTGATCTGTTTCGTCGACGACCGCATGAATGCCGGGTACCTGCGCCAGAATGATCGGTTCAATCCCCTGGCGCAAGGTCAGCTCCGCCATGGCGCAACCCTGGCAGCCACCTTCGAGACGCAGATGGACGGCGCCGTCCTCGATACGGCTCACCATGATCTTGCCGCCATGGGCGGCGACGGCGGGATTGATCAGATCATCCAACAGGCTCTGAACATCCGCCTGCCCGCCCCCGGCAGGGCCGGACATAATCCGCACGTCGGCAACCTCGGGCAGATAATGCCGGATGGTATTGCCAATGGTTTTTTCCAAGGGCATGGCGGCACCGGGCGAACCGGTCATGGCGAGGACCAGCACGCCATCGGCAAATTCAACTATTTCCAGGTCGCCGCCACGTTCCTGCACCATGGCGCGGACGTGATCCGCCAACACCCGTTCGATCGGCGAGGACGGCACGGTCTCAGTTTCCGGCACATCGGCCGGAATGGCATCGCCCAGGCTTGCCAAGGCCTGCTCCAGATCGGCCAGCAGATCATCGACGGCTTCCAGGCCAATGGACAGGCGCAGCAAATCGTCCGGGACCGGCGTTGCCGGACCCTCGATGCTGGCGCGGTGTTCGATCAGGCTTTCCACCCCGCCCAACGACGTCGCCCGCTTGAAGACCGTGACCTCGGCCGCCACCGCCATGGCCGCTGGCTCGCCGCCCCGGATGCGCAGAGACAGCATGCCGCCGAAGCCGCCCTGCATCTGGCGCGCCGCGATATCGTGGCCGGGATGGCCGGGCAACCCGGGATAGAGCACATGAGAGATCCGCGGGTGAGCTTGGAAATGTTCGGCGATGGTCATGGCGCTTTCCGAACATCGCGCCACGCGCACGAACAGGGTGCGCATGCCGCGCTGCAGCAGCCAGGCCTCCAAGGTGCCCAGCATGGCGCCGCCGTCCCGCCGCCAAGCCCGAATGCGCTGCCAAAAGCCATCGTCGCGGGCCCCGACCACGGCGCCGGCCAAGGCGTCGCCATGGCCGTTGAGGTATTTCGAAGCCGAATGCACCACCAGATCAGCGCCCAGTTCAATGGGCCGGGTCAGCACCGGCGAGGCCACCGTGCTATCCACCGCCAGCCGGGCCCGGGCGCCGTGGGCGATGGCGGCGGCCGCCTTGATGTCAGTGATGGTCCATAGGGGATTGGCCGGGGTTTCCAACCAGACAAGTTTGGTCCGGCCCGGCCGCATGGCGGCGGCCAGGGCGTCCAGATCGTGGGTATCGGTGAATTCCACCTCCAAGCCCCAGGAGACCGCGAAATCCACCAGCCATTTGCGCAGGGCCCAATACATCACCTTGGGCGCCACCACGTGATCGCCGGGCAGCAAGGCCTGGAACACCGCATTGGCCGCCGCCATGCCGGAGCCGAACAACAAACAGTCATGGCCCCCTTCAAGTGCCGCCAGCAGATCCTCGGCCTCGTCATAGGTGGGATTGTGGGGACGGCTGTAGCCCCGGCCCGAGCTGTAGCCGCCGTCCGCGTCACGCTCGAACGTGGTGGATGGGTGCAGGGCGGGCACCAACGCCTTGGTCACGGGATCAACCCGGCCCAAGGCCTGGGCGCTCAATGTTTCGGGCGATAGGCCCCGGCCGCGATTGCCGCCACTAGCTTCGTCATCTTTGCTCATCTCGACAACAGTTTACCACGGCTGGGCAAGCAACGCTTGAAATTGACCGGGATCGTCCCGACACTGCGACAACCATTCCCATGGGAGACGAGACGCATGCGAACTTGCCTGACATTCATAGCCGCATTTTTCTGGATCGCCGGTCAGTCAGCGGCAACCGGGGTGGCAAACCCCAAGGTTCAACTGCAATTGGTGGCGGACGGCCTGAACGCGCCGATATTCCTGGTTGAAGCCCCCGACGGCAGCGGTCGGCGCATCATCGGCGAACAGATGGGCGTGGCCTATGTTTTGGACCAGGATGGCAGTCTGAGGCAACAACCTTTTCTTGATCTGCGCGACAAGATCGTGCCGTTGCTGCAAGCCTTTGACGAACGGGGCCTGCTGGCCCCGGCCTTCCACCCGGACTTTGCCAAAAACGGCCTGTTCTATGTGAACTACAGCGCCAAGCCGCGGCCCAACTCCCCTTTCAAGGGCAAGACCGCCTATACTTGTTTCAAGGGCAAGACCGCCTATACTTGGCGGACCTCGGAATTCCGCGTGGACCCGTATAATCCGAACCGCGCCGACCCCGCCTCGGAGCGGGTTCTGCTGCAACTGGATTGGGTTAACCGCAAACACAACGGCGGCGGCCTGGCTTTTGGCCCGGACGGCTATCTCTATATCGGGGTTGGCGACGGCGGCGGCGCCCATGGCGTCCCGGATATCTATATCCCGCCCAAGATCGATAAGACTGACAAATTCCGCCACAGCAAGGAAATCTCGGAAGACCCGTTCGAAATCCCCAAGAGATTTCACAAATATGACGCATACGCCCAGGACACCGCCCGCCTGAACGGCAAAATCCTGCGCATCGACGTCAACATTAATCCAGGCGCCGGCCATCCGGCTTACGCCATTCCCAGCACCAATCTGTTCCGGGGCAAGGCCGAGGGGCGGGACGAGATTTATGCCTGGGGTTTCCGCAATCCCTTCCGGCTGTCCTTTGACCGCGGGGGCAGCGGCGATATGTTCGTCAGCGGCGTGGCGGAATCCTTTTGGGAAACTGTCTATCTGGTGCAACGCCAGAGCAATTACGGCTGGTCCATCCGCGAGGGCCGGCATTGTTACCTGCGCGAACGGGCCTACGATCCGCCAAAAGTCTGCCCCCGCCACGGCCCCCTGGGCGAGCCGATCCATGATCCCATCATCGAATACGCCAACTGGTCCGTGAAACGCCCCTGGTCAAAAGTCACGGCGGAACCCATGGGCACCGCCAACGTCGGCGGCTTCCTCTATCGGGGCGCGGCCATTCCCGAACTGTATGGCCGCTTTGTCTTTGGCGATTTCAGTTCGATCATCCAAAAACCATCGGGGCAGTTGTTCGCCGCCACTCCGGCGCCGAAATGGGGCGCGCTGTGGGAGGTGGAGCGGTTGCACCAACTTGACGTACGGCTGCATAGTCTGGCCGAAGATGGCGACGGCGAATTGTACCTGCTGACAACAGCGCTGGGGATCCCCGTGGGTAACACCTGCAAGGTCTGGAAGCTGGTTCCGGCCGCGCCATAGATCGGGTAAGGTTCGCGCACCCGCTTTATGAATTTGGAAATGCCAATGTCACAAAGTATCGATCAATCAACGGCGCCGGCCTTGTCAGAGATGATTTTCGGCGACAACACCCCGAAGAAGGCATTTCTGACCGCCCTGGTGGTGGGCACAATCCTGACCGCCATCAACCATGGTGATGTCATTCTGGCCGGCGGCATGCCGCCCTTGCTGAAAGTGGTGCTGACCTATTGCGTGCCTTATTGCGTGACCACCTGGGGCGCCATCATGGGCAAACGGGCGCAGTGGGAGCGGGGGCAGCGGGACCAGGACGGTTGAAAATACACTGTAGGGAATTGGCGTCATGAAGATTGAGGATTTTTTCAATCAGCCGAATATCGTCGATCTGAGTTTTTTCAATTTTCGCAATGCCATCACGGCAGCCTATTTCGCCAACGATGCCTTGCAGGTGCAAAAGGTCAACGACAACTTCAAAAGCTTCTTTCCCGTTCTGGGCAACATCACCAATGTCTATTTCCCCCATGTGCTGGAACAACTGGGCGTTCCCGGCAGCCAGATTGAAGAGTTCGTGGCAAAAATATCCGAGCAGGGGTCGGTCCTGATACCGGAAGTCCACATCACCATTGGCGATCAGGAGCGTGTCTTCTCCCTGCTGTCCACCCGCACCCATGACGAGGCATTTTCCTACCTGAACGGCGTCCAGGGCCAGTTCGTCGACCGGACGGCGGAGTGGAACCTGAAAAAGGAGCGGGAAGCCCTGCTGGAAGAGAAACTCCGCGACCGGGAGGTGATCGAGGAGAAAAGCCGGCAGTTGGAGGATCTAGCGACCAAACTGGCGAAATACCTATCGCCGCAAATTTATCAAAGCATCTTTTCCGAGGCGCCGGGACAGAGCAAGGCCCATGCCCGCAAAAACCTGACCATCTTTTTTTCGGACATCGTGCAGTTCACCGATTTAAGCGATACCCTGGAGCCCGAACGCCTGGCCGTGGTGATCAATTCCTATCTTTCCGAAATGGCCTCCATCGCCCTGGACTGCGGCGGCACCATCGATAAATTTATCGGCGACGCCATTCTGGTTTTCTTTGGCGACCCGGAAAGCGACGGCGAGATGGAGGATGCGCTAAAATGCCTGGAGATGGCCATCCGCATGCAGCAACGGGTGACAGAACTACAAAAATACTGGCAAAAACTGGGCGTCTCGCGCGGCCTTTATGTCCGCATGGGGATCACCACGGGTTATTGCACGGTGGGTAATTTCGGCTCCGAACAGCGGCTGGATTACACGGTTTTGGGCAGTCCGGTCAATCTGGCGGCGCGCCTGCAGGCCATGGCCGATCCCGGTCGCATCCTGATCGACGACACCACCCACAGTCTGGTCAATGAACAGGTCGACTGCGAGACGGCGGATGAGATAATGCCCAAGGGTTTCGTCCGACCGGTGCAGATTTACCGGGTCGGGGAATTCCGCGACCGCAACCATGTTGACCAGCGCCAACGCCTCTATCGCGCCGGCGAGCGGGTGGAAGTTAACATCATCGACAGCTCGGACATCCGCGCCGCCATCGAGGAACTACGCGCCATCCAACTGGAATTCGAGGAACGTCTGGAAGAAAGCTAGGGCTTTTCAATCTTGCTCCGCTCCGCCGCCGATCTGATGCAGGTGCACATCCCGCTGCGGGTAGGGAATGGAGATGCCGGCCTTGTCCAGGGTTTCCTTGATGGTCTTGTTCAGATCGCAAAACAGGTTCCAATAGTCGCCCGAATTGCACCAGCAGCGCATGGTGATTTCGATTGAACTGGCGCCCAGGGCGGTGACCACGGTTCCCCGCCGTGCCCAGCGCCGGGTGAGGTTGGTCTTTTGACCAACGCGGGCCTCGTCCTGGAACCAAATCTCTATGGCTGTATTGGGGGCCAGGGTTTGGCGGATCTCTGCCACACTGGCGGGGAAGTTTTTTTAAAATCCTCAAGCGCCCATTCGTTTTGGGCTCGGTGGCGCGGGCGAGCCGTCATCTTGACGAAGTTCATGGCGCGCAGTATCCGGCCCACGCTTCTTTCATCCATGGAGACGGCGAACTCCTGCCAGATCCAGTGCCGAAGATCAATTAACCGCCAGCGTACCACGCCATGGAGCGCCGGGATCGGTCCGCTCTCGACGATTGCCGCCAGGGCCTTGCGCTGCGCAGTGTCGAGTTTGGGTGGATTGCCCGGCGCCTTGCGGTCAAGCAAACCAGACGGTCCAAGCGCATTGAAGCGCAATACCCAGTCGCGGATCACTTGAAGATCGGTCGCACCAATCCGAGCCGCATCCGTGCGCCGCCCGCCGGCATATATCTCCGCCAAAGATAGCAGACGACGGCTCTGGGCCGCATCCTTGCTGCCCTTGGCGATCCGCCGTAAATCCGCGGCATCGTAATCTTCCCGCAAAGCAATCACCGCACCCATGGTGACCTCCCTGAAACGATTCACCATCATTGATTCAGAGATCGCGGGGCGTGGAAACCTCAAAATGAGTCTCGGTTAAGGTTCTTTAGTATTATGCCCGAAATAGGCGCGGTGGCCAATGCAGGTGAAAGATTACATTTCTCTAACATTCTATTTTTGCCCAGGCGGGGATAAGCGGAATTCAGCCAATATTTTATGAATCGAATATTAAATTCTTCAAATCGAATGTTACACAAGAATAACATGATCATAACAAACGTATAGTTCGATTTTATTGATGGTATATGGGATACAACAATGCCGTGTTAATAAATTATCTCATGATGTTAACCAATTGTTATTGTATATCGTGTCATATTGCACCGGTTATTTACAGACGTTTACTAATAGATTGTTGAGTAATTCATTGAGTTGTTGCACCGCCTGTATTTTGTCTGGACCTCGATTGTTGCGTCGTTCTTTGTTCAAGTTATCGGGAGCGGGATTGGAAGCCACGGAAACCTTGTAAAGCGTACCAGTATTGTTGTGTCTTAGTTAGCGTGTCCAGTTTGAGTAACATCGGCTTCGACTTGGCTATCAGGACCGCTCCCGATTACGACCAATAAGTCCAATTTGTGAGTTTCATACTTAGCGCCGAAGGGAAGGACCATGTTTCGCCTCGCCACCGCCACCGCCATTGCCATTGCCGCCATGGTATTTGCCTCCAGCATCGCCCAGGCGCAACAAGCGCCCTGTGGTGAGCGGGACAAAATTCTCTCCAAGCTGGGCAAGGATTATGCCGAACAGCCGGTCTCCCTCGGCCTCTCCTCCAACGGCACTCTGGTCGAGGTTCTGGCGTCGAAAAGCGGCAGCTGGACGATGATTTACACCATGCCAAATGGCGGCTCCTGCGTGATTGCGACGGGGCAGTCCTGGGAAGATGTCGCCGCCAAAGCCGGCCGCCCCGCCGCCTGATACTCCAACGGGCGGCCGGCTTGCCATGGTTTTAACCGGTCCTATTCGAGTTTGGTGTAGGCGCCATTTTCGAAATTCTCCATTATTTCTTCGTAACGGCCGCTTCGGCGCAGGCGCTCGAGGCCGCGGTTGAACGATTTCAGAAAATACTCCGGTTGCGGTCCGCGCTTCGAAATTAGGAGATAGTCATGACTTGGTGCCGCGGCGCTTTCCGGCCGTCGTGTGAGCAAATCGATTTCGTTGGTGGTGAAGTGGTTGCGTAAAACAAATTCACCGACCCGGCCCTTGCTGATGACGATATCGACTCGGCCCCGCAACAGCATCTTAAAATTCTGCATCGCCGTCTGCGTACGCGTTACTAGAATGACCCCTTGGGCTTCGGCGGTTTGGAAAGCCGGACCGTAATTGGCGGATACACCCGCGCCAAAATGTCGGCCGCGAAGTTGCCGGTAATCTTTCGCCTTGGGATCCCAGGCGATGGGTATGGATTTCAAGTGGTAGAAATATTCTCTGTCGACTTCGATAACCGGGTTGCTGTAGCGAAAGTCAATCTCCCTTCCACTGCGCTTGGCCCATGGCAGAGTGCCATCTGAAATGCCTGTCTTGGCGTTACTGAATGATCGTTTCCATGGCAGAAACTCGAATACGGCCTTGATGCCCACCAAGGCAAAAGCTTCGGACACCAAATGGGCATCGACACCGAAATGGGGCAGATGTTCGGAGGTATAGGGAGGGTACTCCCCGGTTGCCAGACGGACTATTTTTAGACCGTCTTTGGCGCCGCCGAGGCTGGGCCACAAAATAGCCAGCACAAGAATTGAAGCAAGAAAACACCTCATGGATTAAGGTACGGCGAAATTATTTCGGATCGCAAGTCATCGCTGCATCTGAAATAGTTGGCCATCCACGAAAACGGTGCCGGAGTAATTCCATGAACAAACAAGCTGCACAATTACACAACAACGCTCTTGTCTGTGACATGACCCTGCCCTGGCGCGCGCCGGGGCGGGCGGAGTTGCGGGATGTGCTGCCCGACCGGCTGCGGGCCGGTGGCGTGGACTTCGTCAGCTTCACCGTCGCCACGGATGATCACGATGCCATGGGCGCCATTCAGGCCATCGCCGAGGAACCGGCGCGCATTTTGGCGGCGCCTGAGCGTTTCGTGCTGGTGGAAACAGCCGGCGATGTGCGCCGGGCCAAGGAGCTGGGCAAACTGGCGGTCGGGCTGCATTTTCAGGGCACCCTGCCCCTGGGGCGGAAACTGGATCTGGTGGAAGTTTTCTACAAGCTGGGCATCCGCCACATGCTCATGGCCTATAATCAAAAAAACCTGGTCGCCGACGGCTGCCACGAGTTGACCGATGCGGGCATCTCCCGCTTCGGCCATGAACTGGTTGCAGAGATGAACCGGGTCGGCATGTTCGTGGACGTGGCGCATACGGGATACCGCTCATCCATGGAGGTGATCGAGGCCTCGCAAGCGCCGGTCATTTGCAGCCACGGCAATATCCAGGCCCTGTGGCGGCATGCCCGCTGTTACCGGGACGATCAGATCCAGGCCATCGCCGCCTCGGGCGGGGTGTTCGGGCTGACCGGCCTGGGCATCTTCATGGGCGACAATGATGCCTCCGTCGCACGCTATGTGGAACAGATCGACTATGTGGTGCAGTTGGTGGGGCCGCGCCATGTGGGCTTCGGTTTCGATTATATGTACGACATGCCCACCCTGTCGGCCCATGCGGCGCAAATGGCCAGCAAATGGCCCAGCGATGGCGGTTACACCCGCCAGGACATCAAGCAGTTGGAGCCCGAGAGCATCCCCGAAATTACCGAGCAGTTATTGCGGCGCGGCTACGGCGAGGGTGATGTGCGTCTGATCCTAGGCGAAAACTGGTTGCGCCTGATGGATCAAATTTGGCAATGAAGTGTTCCTCATTCCCCAATCGGTTATGTATAATCATTGCCGAACAGGGAGGACGCCATGACACAAACCACCATTGAAGAATTTGAGACCTTCACCTATCCCCAAGCCTGGACGGCCACGGATTTCGATAATGTCGAGGCGATCTCGGTGCATTTGAGCCCGGCACAGGTGGCGGCCCTGGAAGAGCGCCTGGCCGACGTCAATGCACGTGGCCTGGCGCTGGAGGATACCGGGGCGGCGGATTTCGCCCATCCGGACCTGGACGGCGCGCTGGTGGATGTCCTGCGGGAATTAATGTTCGGGCGCGGCCTGGTGGTGCTGCGCGGCCTGCCGGCAGCTCGATACGGGGCCGACGACATGGCCAAGATATATTGGGGCATCGGCACCCATTTCGGCATTGCCCTGTCGCAAAGCGCCCTGGGCGATGTTCTGGGCCATGTCCAGGACCTGACCAAACCCGGCGAGGAGGAAGACGCGCGCGGCTATACCACGGCCCGGGAATTGCGCCTGCATACGGACCTGGCGCAGATCGCGGGGCTGTTCTGCTACCAACCGGCGGAAAAGGGCGGCGTCTCGGTCATCGCCAATGCACTCGCCATGCACAACCAGATCGCCGCCGAGCATCCCGAATATCTACCGGTCTACTACAAAGGTTTCCCCTATCACCGCCGCGGCGAGCAGGCCCCCGAGGCGGACGAAATCACGCCCCACGCGGTGCCGATGTTTTCCAACCTGAATGGCAATACCTCGGTCTTTTATGTGCGCGAGATCCTGCAAAACGCGGCCCACGCCCAAGGCCGGACGTTCACGGCGCTGGAGGCCGCCGCGCTGGATTACTTCGATACCTGCGCCCGGGATAACGCCTACCGCCTGCGCCTGGAACAGGGCGACGCCATGTTCGTGAACAACCGCACCACCCTGCATGCCCGCACCAGGTTCGAGAATGGCGGAGATGCCAGCGCTAACCGTCACCTCATGCGCCTATGGCTGGATGTCCCCGGAATGCGCCCGGACGTGCCGGAAATTCAGGTCTATGAAAACCAAGGCGGGCGGAGCGGCATTGATCCTCAGGCAAGCGGGCAACGTGCCACGGCGGACTATCGTAAGATGACTGCTTGATGCAGGTTATCGGGCCGATCCGGGAGTTTGAGCTGATGGCGGACGTTTTGGATGATGAACAGCATGTGCGAAAGTTGAAAATTCGAGAAGCGATCATCGAAGGAGAGCTTGCGCTCGCCCGCGGCGATTTCGTGGATTTGCAGACGAGAGAAGAGTTGCAGGCCTATCTTGACGAACTCTGAAGCTTCGGCCGCCCAGCGGATTAGCAAATCAGGAAACGCGGCGGGGCTGGAATGGACGGACGATTTATCTTATCGACCGCCTCGAAATTTTACTTGAGAAATCGGCGGTAATATTGATAAACGGGGTCGGTTGGACCACAGGTTAGATTTTCAGGAATTGGTAAGCAGACGATTATGGCGACGAAAACCAAGACGAAGACGGAAACGAATACGAAGAAACCCGAACGCAAGTCGACAAAGGCGGAAACGACGAAGACGGAAACGAAATCGTCGGAAGCCTCGAGCACAGGCAACGATACAGCCAGTGATGCAGCTAGCGACACGGCCAGCGACTCGGCCAGTGACGCAAGCACGGGCAGCGGCGGTGGCAAGTCTTCCACGTCGAGCCGGCCGATCAGCTATTTCTCGTCCGTCTCCACCGACGACTACCGCTCCGGCTGGGACGGCGTATTCGGCAATGGCGCGGAGACGTCCAAGGCCAAGCCGGCGAAACGTGCCGCCAAGGCCGCCAGCAAGCTGCCCATGACGATTACCCTTGAGGCGGAGGATCTGGACGCGGATATCCGCGAACAACTGGAAACCATCTTCCGCAAACAGGCCAAGAAAAAGCGCCTGAACTACGACAAACTGTCCGGTAACGGCCAGGTCAGCCTGCAGGTCTCCTGCCGGATCTCAGGGAGTTGAAGCTGGATTTATCTAGATTCTTCTGAGGCTGGCTCTAAATGCCCGACATTCGAATACGCTGTCGAAATCAGCGAATAGGCCTTCCGCGCCATTTCGCTCCTGCTGCAAGCTCGTTCGCATGTTGTTTTTCTAAGTCGCGCATTTCCGGTCCAGACTGAATATTCAGATATATGTCAGCATGAAAAATATTATCCAATTTCGGTGTTTCCTGGACTGACCGGCCGTTTTCTGAAACATGCTCCACGGTTTTAGTTGCCCATCCGAAAAATTCACTCGGTTTGCCCGACGGGGTCGGTCTACCCAACGCAATACGGTCGCTGATTTCTGCTACAGTTTCATCAGGTGCATGGTTTAAACGATCCACGGAAAGACTCGATACGCCCGGTTTCTCGAGAAAAATATCGTGGCTGATTTTGTTATTTCTGGCGCGTTTGGCTCGTCTAGCCGAAAATACGCCTCGCCCAACGACATCGTCCAATTCGATAGGTGGGAGTACCCTAAAATTCGGCATGTTATTTGATAGCGGTCAGCCGCAATAATTCCGCTGTCGCAAAGCCGGACGGCAAATCTACAGCGTCGTCAAATCTTGCCCGACGATTCTTTCCATCGATAAAAGAAAAACAGGCACCGCTACCTGAAGAGTCACACAATATTAGAACTGAAGCTTGGCTAGCCACAAACTGTATCGCAATTTCCTGATCCGCCGTGGGATATACCGAGGGCGATAATTCAACAACTTTTTGCAGCTCCCGTAAAACCACCTTTGCATTTGCCTTTGACAATTGCGAGCTTGGTGTGAATCCTTCTTCAGCAGACTCTATGTCTGCCTCTAACAAATCGGCAAACGCGTTATCCAGCCAGCCGACGGATGGCCGATCCAGCTGCCAAGTAGTTAGGCCAAAAAATCCATGAACCGACGATGTTCCAGAAATATGCAAGTTAGCAAAAGATGGCACTGCGCCTTTTTGATTTAGGACACCTGGGCTAGGTACTGAAACGCCGAAAGCACTAACTTTCGATCCAGCCAAATTCTTGTAGTAGCTGCGGGTCGCCGATGCAATTGCTTGCTGAATCATCTGGTTCCCCCTACCTGATTACGATGTCGGCAGGGCCATATACTGCCTCGTATCTCTCAATCATGGTTTCCATATTTTTGACCAGGTCTTTTGCTAACATGTAGTTGAGGTGGACGGCAGTTTTCATGTGATTCACCGAATTTGCACCGTTAGGTGATGTTTTGATCGTGCCAAATGCAATCCGAATGTCAAAATCTGTTGCAGTCAGATAATATGTATTTGAATAAGTTTCATCAACTTCCGGCATAAATGCTGCTTCCGCAGCATCTGTAATAATTGAAGGGTCATTCCCGGACATCAACTTCTCCCCTAAAGCGCCAATCATATTATTGACGTAATGGTTTACCTAATCGCAAACAAGAGCAATAACTTAATTCGTCGAACACCAATTTGAATGCTGACCTGTCCTTAGCCTAATAATAAACCAACAGCGACAGGGCCAGTAACGCGGCGGCCCATAGGACCATGCTGCCCGTGGGCCAGGTTCGCGCCAGGATGCCGTGGGGTCCGTGGGCGCGGAAGATGCGATTGATCAGTTGGGCCAGGCGCTTGTCGGCATCCTCGAACGCCGCCGTGTGGGCGGCGGCCGTGCGGTCGGCGGCGTCGCGGGCGGCCAGCTTGAACAATTTGCGGTACAGCCAGTCGAAATCCAGGGTGATGGTCAGGGTCCGCTTCATGTAGGGCAGCATGATGAAGAAGGCCAGGCCCGAGAACAGCAGCAGCTGCAGCATGGTGACCACGTGGCCGGTGGTGTAGGGCACGTAATCCACCGGGTAGGGCAGGATGGCGTACAGCGGTTCGGGGTTCAGGCCGAGGCCGATGCACAGGAAGGCGAACAGCCCCATGGACAGCTTCATGCTCAATGGCGGTTCCTTGAGGCGCAGGCCGGAATCCTTTTGAAAGAAGACATACCAGGGGTACTTGATGCCCGCGTGCAGGAACACACCCGCCGAGGCCGCCGCCAGGGCCATCCAGACCCAGAACATATGCTGGTCGGCCGCCCCCTGGGCGATCATGGATTTGGAGATGAAGCCGGAGGTGAAGGGGAAGGATGAAATCGCCAGGGCGCCGATGATGCCCATGGTGGCGGTGTAGGGCATGGTTTTGAATAAACCACCTAGGTCCGTGCAGCGGCGCACGCCGCCGCTCATCAACAGCACGCTGCCCGCCGACATCAACAACAGGGCCTTGTAGATGATATGGGTGAAGGCGTGGGCGGCGGCGCCGTTCAGGGTTAATTCCGTGCCGATGCCAATGCCCACCACCATGAAGCCGACCTGGTTGATGATGGAGTATGACAAAATCCGCCGCATGTCGTTTTCCAGCAAGGCATAGATGATGCCGTAGAAAATCATGTAGCTGCCAATGGGGATCAGAACCTCGGCGCCGGGGAAACCGCGCAGCAGGACATAGATGGCCGTCTTGGTGGTGAAGGCGGACAGGAAGACGGTGCCCGACCACGAAGCCTCCGGGTAGGCATCGGGCAGCCAGGCGGAAAACGGCGGCGCGCCCGCGTTGACCAGAAAGCCGATCAGGATCAGCCAGGTTGCCAGGCTGTCGGTCTGCATGGCGCCGAATTCAATTGAGCCGGTCTGCGCCACCACGCCCACGATACCCACCATCAGCACCACGCCGCCGAACAGATGCATCAGGATATAACGCATGGAGGCGCGATAGGCGGTCTGGCCGCCATTGGCCCAGATCACGGCGGTGGAGGCGACCGCCATGAGCTCCCAAAAGATGAACATGGTGATCAGATCGCCGGCGAAGGTCACGCCGACCGCCCCGCCCGCATAGACAAAGGCGGCGGGCAATTCCAGCCGGCTGCCCTGACGCAAGGAAAATAACGTGCCGGTAAATGCCATGATGGAGAAAATTGTGGCGAACAGGCGGCTCAACCGGTCGCCCTCGACCACCTGCAACTGGTATTCCAGAAACGGCATGCTCAGGGCGACGCCATCGGGCACCAACCAGACCGCCCACAGGGTCAGCAAGGGCGCGGCCAAGGCCACCACATGGCGCGGCGTGCCGTGCAGGAACGGCAGCAGGAAGGCGCCCGCGAACAGGATTAGGGCAGGGGGAAAATGCACGGCCTCAATCACGGTCGTAATAATCCTCCCGGCGTTTCAGATAGACACCCAACAGTTTGGCGAACAAGACCATGGCGATACAGGACAGCAGGCCAAAGACGGCATGAAAGGCGAACCAGCCATCGAGCACGAAATAGGCGTGCGGATGGTAGGTGAACTCGGCCAAGACCAGGATCGCGAGCAGCACCCAGCCGCCGCGCCACAGCTTGGCGATATTTTCGGGCCGTTCCAGCCAGTGTTTATCGTCCATTCGCCATCTCTCCCGGGCCTCCTATCGTCCCACCAGCATGCCGGCCAACTCCAGGGCCGGGCCGGGGAACAGGAACAACAATATGGTCGCCGATGCCGTGGTCACCAGAGCCAGTACAATGGGCAAGGGCGCTTCGCCGTGCCCTTGCCCGGGACCGTGGCTATGTCCATCGTCAGCCTCGGGTTTCAAGAATGCGGCATAAATGATGGGCAGGAAATAGGCGGCGTTCAACAAGGTGGAGGCGATGATGATCACCACGGCGAACCATTGCTCCACCTCCAGGGCGCCCAGCAACATGTACCATTTGGAGAGGAAGCCCGCCGTCGGCGGCAGCCCGATCATGGATATGGCGCCAATGGCGAAGGCCCCCATGGTCCAGGGCATGCGCCGCCCGATACCGTCCAATTGAGATACATTGGTTTTATGCGCGGCGGTATAGATGGCGCCCGCCGCCATGAACAGGGTGATCTTGCCGAACGCATGCACCGCCACATGCAGGGCCGCGCCCATGGTCGAGAGCGGCGAGAGGATCAGCGCGGCCAGGACCACGTAGGAAAGCTGGCTGATGGTGGAATAGGCCAGCCGCCGTTTCAGGTTATCCTGCCGCAGGGCCACGATGGAGGCCATGATGATGGTGAAGCCGGCCAGATACAAGGCTACGTCGGCCAGGGCCAGTTCACGCAAATAATCCAGGCCAAAGATATAGACCGAGACCTTGACCACCGTGAACACCCCCGCCTTGACCACGGCGACGGCATGCAAAAGCGCGCTGACCGGTGTCGGGGCCACCATGGCCGCGGGCAGCCATTTGTGCATGGGCATCAAGGCGGCCTTGCCGATACCGTAGAGGAACAATAACAACAGGATGCCGCCAACTACCGGCCCCACCTTGCCGGCCATGACGCCGCCCGGTGTAAAGGTAATGCTGCCGGTGAGAACGAAGGTGGCGATGATGGCGGGCAGCAACAGCACAATGGAGCTGCCCAGCAGGATGCCCAGATAGGTGCGCCCGGCCGCCTTGGCTTCATCGTTCTTGTGATGCGTGACCAGGGGATATGTGGACAGCGTCAACGCTTCGTAACAGACGAACAGGGTGAACAGGTTTTCGGCGAAGGCTAGGCCCATGGTGGCGGCGATGGCGATGGCGAAACAGACATAGAATCTGGTCTGGCGCGGCTCGTCATTGCCACGCATGTAGCCAATGGAAAACACCGAATTGACGATCCACAGGAACGACGCCACGCAGGCAAAGATCATGCCCAGCGGCTCCACCGCGAAGGCGATGGCCAATCCCGCGACCGGCTCCACCAATTCCAGGCGGACGGGGACGCCGGCCAGCACCAGGGGCACGATTGCCAACACCACAAGCAACAGCGAGGCGGCGGAGACCAGGGTCATGGCCTCGCGCTGGTTCGGCGATTTGCCCAGGAACCAAATGCACGGCACCGCGAATGTGGGAATGCCGATGGCCAGAATGAT
Source organism: Alphaproteobacteria bacterium (assembly GCA_046582635.1). Taxonomy (GTDB): domain Bacteria; phylum Pseudomonadota; class Alphaproteobacteria. Next base: position 1,861 of record JAYGEA010000050.1, on the reverse strand, counting down.
CAGCCAGCCGCTCATCCGCCCGGCCCCCGAAATAACAGCAGCGCCGCGTTCTCTGTCATCGCCACGGGCAGGCGGGTATCCAGGCCGAAATAGATATTCGCCCCGGCCAGCAATAATGTGGGCAGCAGCATGGACAGGGGCGCCTCGCGCACGGCCTCCCGGCTGGGCACGGGTTCCTGGAAATACAGCGCCTCAATCAGGCGCCAGACATAGACCAGGGCCAGCATGGAACTGAGCACGATAAGTATGACCAGCCACCACAGATCGGTCTGCAGCGCCGCCTGCACCAAATACCATTTGGAGATAAAGCCGGCCGTCAGGGGCACCCCCAGTAGGCTCAAGCCGCCGATCACGATTGCCGCGAAGGTCCAGGGCATCTGCCGTCCCAGGCCTGCCATCTGGTCGATCCGGGTGCTGCCGATGCGGTAGAAGATGCAGCCCATGGCACAGAACAGCGCGGCCTTCATCAGGCCGTGGTTGAAGATATGGATCATCGCCGCCTGCACGCCGGCCGGATTGGCCAGGGCGATGGCCAGGGTGATATAGCCGATCTGGGCGACGGAGGAATAGGCCAGCATACGCTTGATATCGCGTTGGAAAATAGCCGAGAAGGAACCGGCGAACATGGCCAGTACCGCCGGCACCAGCAAGACCCACAGCAGGGGCAGATTGCCGAAGGCGAATTCCGACCCGAAAATCGTGAAGGTAAAGCGCAACAGGACATACAGCGACACCTTGGTGGCGGTCGCCGCCATGAAGGCCGAAACGCCGGACGGTGCATAGGCGTAGGCGTTGGGCAGCCACAGATGCAGCGGGAACAGCGCCGCCTTGAGCGCCAGGCCGACGGTGATAAAGGCAAAGGCGGCCAGCACCGGCCGGCTATCCTGTAGCTCCGGTATGCGGGCCGCCAGGTCGGCCATGTTCAGGGTGCCGGTCATCATGTACAGCAAGCCGACGCCAATCAGGAAGAAGGTCGCCCCGATGGTGCCCATGATCAGATATTGAAACGCCGCCGTCAGGGATTTACGCCGCCCGCCCATGGCGATCAGGGCATAGCTGGACAAAGACGAAATTTCCAGGAATACGAATACGTTGAAAGCATCGCCGGTGATCGCGATGCCCAACAGACCGGTCAGGCACAGGGTGTACATGCAATAGAACAGATGCTCGCGCCCGGCCCGTATTTCCTTGGGGATTGAGGTCCGGCAGAAAACCAGCACCACGCAGGCGATGGACGACACCAGCAACAAGATGAAGGCATTGGCCGTATCGACGGCGTATTCGATGCCCCAGGGCGGTGCCCAGCCGCCCATCGCGTAGCTGATCGGGCCGTGGTGCAGGGTCTGATAGGCCAGCAGAACGGCGGCGAGGGTGGCGAAGGCGGCGGCGAGAAAGGCAATGATCCAGGCCAGTCCGGCCCGGCCCGACAGCAGGCACAGGGGTGCCGCGACCAGGGGAACGACAACCTGCAAGGCGGGCAGATGGGCCAGCAGGGTGTTCACGTCTCGCCGTCCATCAGGTCCAGCTCGTCCTCTTCGATGGTGCCGTAGCTTTCCTTGATGCGCACCACCAGGGCCAGGCCCAGGGCGGTGGTCGCCACGCCGACGACAATGGCGGTCAGGATCAGCACATGGGGGATGGGGTTGGAATAAACCGTAAAGCGGTCATCCAGGATCGGCGCCGTGCCGCCCGTCACCTTGCCCATGGAGATGTAGAGCAGGAAGACCGAGGTCTGAAAAATATTCAGCCCGACTATTTTTTTGACCAGATTTCCCCGGGCCACCACGGTGTAAAAACCCACCATCATCAGGACAACGGCGATCCAGTAGTTGTAATGATCCAGGATCGCCTGCAGCATTTA
>JAYGEA010000047.1:0-1536 GCA_046582635.1 Alphaproteobacteria bacterium | reverse complement strand
AATTCCGGCGGGCGCGGCAGGCTGCCCGCATGGGTGGTCAGGATGCGGCCTTCACTGCGTTGCATGCCATGGGCTCCACATGCCAGGGGCTCTTATTGCACGCCGGCCAGGGATACGCCCGTCAAGGATAGGCCGGCGATGGTGACCCGGTGCATCTCCCGGCGGTAGCCGTCGTAGTCGTCGATGGCGTAATGAGTGGTGGTGCGGTTGTCCCACAGCGCCAGGGAGCCGGGCTGCCAGGTCAGGCGGCAAAGGTTTTCCAGCCGCCGGGCGTGTTCGCATAGGAACTTCAACAGCGGCGCGCTTTCGGGCTCGGTCATGCCGTCAAAACGGATGGCATAGATGTCGTTGACGAACAGGCTGCGCTTGCCGTTTTCCGGGATCACGGCGACCACGGGGTGGACTACCTCCGCATCGCCACTCTCGCTGGCCGTGACATTCATGGAATTCAGTTGATCATTGGCGAAGGTGCCCACGGGACCGTAGGAGCGGCGGCCCGAATGCACCTCGTCCAAGTCATCGAGCATCCGCCGCATCCCCAGGGACAGAGTTTCATAGGCCCCGGTCATGGAGGCGAACAGGGTATCGCCGCCATAGGGCGGCAGTTCCCGGGCGTACAGGCAGGAGGCCTTGGGCGGCGCGGCGAGGAAGCTGAAATCCGTATGCCAGGTACCGCCGAAGACCATTTCCGTGCGCTCGTCCGCTTCCTTGATGACGGCGATAATCTCCGGGTGATCTTCCAGGGTATGGACGAACGGCACCGGCAAGGGCTCGCCGAGGGAGCGGCACAACGCTTTGTGCTGGGCCGGGGTCAAATCCTGATCGCGGATCATCAGGACGCCATGGTCCATCAGGGCGTCGTGAATTTGTTCGTGCGTGGCTGAGTCCTTGACGTCGGCGCCCAGAATTTCGGCGCCCAGGGCGCCGGACAAGGGTTTGATTTCCATTGTGTTGTCCCTAGCTGGGCCAGCGTTCGCGGATCGGATCGGAACCGTCCCAATCCACCGCCGCCTCGCGCACACCGTCGAAGATCACCCGCCGGGGCGCGTTCAACTCGGCCATTTCGATCACCGTGCCCGGGTGGCCCTCCTGTTCGAAATAGACGAAGGGTCCGCGCGGGCTGCCGGCTTCCTGTCCTACCGTATAACCGGCGGCCAGGGCCTCCCCGTAGACTTCATCGTAGTTTTCCGGCCAGGTGGAAAAGTGCTGCAGACCCTCGTGGCCTGCGTTGAGGAAATCCTGATACAGGGTGGGCGAGGTATCCCGCTGCTGGATCAACTCCAATTGCATATCGCCGGAATTGGCCAGGGCGATGGACAGATGCGGGTCGCCCGGTTGGCCCTTGTAGTGGAAGTCGTGAATGGCCAGCTTGTCCACATAGAACCAGGGCCCGATCTGGCAAACCTCGATCCAGTGGCGCATGGCGCTTTCGATATCCTTGACCACGTAGCCCATCTGACGCAAGGGCCCGAACAGACGGCTCATTTGGTTTCCAATCATCGTAGTGTCGGCAATGTGCTATGAACGCCTATTCTG
>JAYGEA010000344.1:0-2409 GCA_046582635.1 Alphaproteobacteria bacterium | reverse complement strand
TGCCGTTGTCGATGGCCGCTTGCAGCTCGGCCACGGATTTGAGGACCTGGGCCGACATTTCCATTTTCCAGGTCACCAGGGTGACTTTGCGCAGGGGGCGGTAGCCCGCTTCGCCTAAGTGGTATTGAAAAATATCCGGTTGTCCGCCCAGCGGGCCCATCGCGCCGTTGCCCTTGTGGCCGTTGGTGAAGACGTACACCGGGGCCAGCCGTTCCGCCGGTGCCTGGGCCAGCGCGGGGACCACCAGTACCGGCGAGCCGCCCATCATGTCGGTCAGGATTTTGGCAATCTTCGGGTCCGAGGTCTCGGTATGGATGAACAGGATCACCGCGCCATCGCTATACCCCGTGACCGGTGGAACCTTCGGCCCTTCGACCGCTTTCATGCCCATCATGCCGCTCATTGGTTTCATGGGTTTCATGGTCTTCATAGTGTCCATGGACTTTATCGGTTTCATGGACTTCATGGTGTTTTGACCCATGGCGAGAGGCGCCAAGCCAATCCCGGTCAGAGCCAGGACCAGCGCCAACATTGGAATCATTGAAACCGGTATCTGAAATAACCTGCGTCGCATGATTTCGCCTCTTTAATTGGTACAACTGGATAGAATTCCGCGCCGTCCACAGTACAGAGCAAAGAGATTTATTGATATGCGTCACCACGGCCTTTCGATTACACATTGCCGTGACAACAGCGCGGGATCGCGGGCAATGGCGCCCGTCAAAGACGATGGTAGCGCCCGCGCCCATCCCCGCTGTACATTGCCAACCAACTGATTTGCAAAGGAGTTGCCGATCCATGAGTTCGGATGAGTTGAACTGGGACAAGGAAATCGCGGAAATCCATCAACGCCGGGCCCTGGCCAAGGGGCATGGGGGAACGGAAGCCGTGGCGCGGCATCATGCCAAGGGGCGGATGACCCTGCGGGAGCGGATCGATGGCTTGATCGATCCCGGCTCGTTCAAGGAAAGCGGCATGGGCGCCGGCGGGGCGGAGCGGGACGAACAGGGCAATCTGACCGGCTTCACGCCGAGCAATTTCATCCTCGGCTTCGCGGAAGTGAACCAACGGCCGATCATTGTCGGGGGCGAGGATTTCACCATAGGCGGCGGCTCTCCCACCGTCGCGGGGCTGCGCAAGTCCGTTTATACCGAGGAACTCGCCTGCCGCTACAAGATACCCCTGGTGCGCCTGCACGAAGGGGGGGGTGGTTCCGTGCTGGGGGCGGCCGGTAAATCGGGACGCGGCGGCGGCGGGCCGGTGGGCTCCTCCGTCGCGGAACAGCCCCGTTTCAAATCCGTGGGCGAGGCCATGGCCATGGTGCCTGTGGCTTCCGCCGCCATGGGGCCCGTGGCGGGGCTGCCGGCGGCCCGTTTGGTGGCCTCGCACTTTGTCACCATGAGCCGGGATACGGCACAAATCCTGATCGCTGGGCCGGCGGTGGTCAAGCGCGCCCTGGGCCATGACCTGACCAAGGAGGAGCTAGGCGGGGCCGATGTGCACGCCGCCAACGGCGTGGTCGACGCCGTGGCGGCAGACGAAGGGGAGGCGCTGACCCAGATCCGCGCGTTTCTAAGCTACATGCCGCAGAACGTCTGGGAATTATCGCCCATCGTCGACACCGGCGATCCGGCCGGGCGGGCAGAGGATAAACTGGCCACCATCGTGCCCCGAAACCGGCGCAAGGCGTTCGTTATGCGCAAGCTGATCGGCCATGTGGTCGACCAAGGCTCGTTCTTCGAGATGGGGCGCAAATACGGCCCCGGGCAGATCACCGGCCTGGCCCGCATGAACGGTCAGAGCGTCGGCATCCTGTCCAACGACGGCCGCTTTTATGCCGGTGCCATGACCTCGGAAGGAGCGCAAAAGGTCCGCCGCTTTATCGAGATCTGCGACACCTTTCATCTGCCCATGATCTCGCTGATCGACGAACCCGGCTTCATGATCGGGCCGGAGGCGGAAAGCGGCGGGGCGATCCGTTATGGCACCTCGGCCGTGCTGGCGGCAGCGACTTATTCGGCGCCCTGGGCCTCGGTCCTGGTGCGCAAGAATTACGGTGTCGCGGCGGCCGCCCATTACGGCCCCGACGGCTATGTTCTGGCTTGGCCCTCGGCCGAGATGGGGGCCCTGCCGCTGGAAGGCGGGGTGGCGGTGGCCTTCGGCCGCGAGATCGCCGCCGCACCGGACCCCGAGGCCCGGCGCAAGGAGCTGGAGGACGAGTTGGCGGCGCGGCTGTCGCCCTTCCCCCGGTCGGAATCCTATGCCTTTCACGAACTGATCGACCCGCGCGAAACCCGGCCCATGCTGTGCGATTGGATCAAGCTGGTGCAGCCCCTGTTGCCGCAATTGCTGGGCCCGCGCCACTTCGGCATTCGGCCTTAAGATAGGTAGGCGGCCTCATGCGGCAAA
>JAYGEA010000289.1:0-13327 GCA_046582635.1 Alphaproteobacteria bacterium | reverse complement strand
ATCCACTCTTCAAGGCGCTCGGGGAACAAGGTGCTTTGGCTGCGGTCAAAACCTTCGACAAATCGCTTCATGCGAAACCTCATCCGATTCAATGAGGAATCATAACACCCATCACGTTTTTACACAGCCTAGGTCAATTGGAAATCCTCGACCGGCACCCGCATGGCCATGCTGAAGGCCGTGCCTGTATGGTTTTGACAGATCGTGCAATGACAGGCGTAAACGACCGCCGCTTTAGAGGTGATCCGGTAGCGGATGAAGCCGCACTGGCAGCCGCCGACATATGGCGGGGGTGGGGTCGGGAATAGGGTCATGCCGATTGCGCGGCAGTTCCCCGATGAACCGTTGCATCATCGGGGAACTGATACCAATCCTGGGCGTTGTCCGTGAAAACATGCACGGGATGAGGCAACCACTCCGTATCATTTAGGGTGCCTGGTTTCAGAGAGATCACGTCAGGTTGATCACCGAGTTTGTGATGAATGCGCGTGCCGCAATCCGGACAGAACGAACCGGTGATAATCCGATCAATTCCCGGCCGGGCGAGGCTTTTCAGTTCACCCTTGATCAGTTCAAATTGGTTCGCGGCCAGGCGCATGGACGAACCGAAGGCGCTGCCCGACTGTCTTTGGCAATGCGAGCAATGGCGGGCGAACAACGCCGTGGCCTCGCCGGTTATTCGGTAGCGCACGACACCGCACTGGCAACCGCCTTCGTGGATTTGAGGCATTGATGGCTGCATATTACATACCGATCAACAGACACTAGCACTAGGGCCGCATGAATTCGTAGTCTTCGTTGGGATCCAGATTGCGGATGGTGTATTCTAGTTCCTCGCGGATATCCGCCAGTTCACGGTGTTCCCGGTAAACCTGAATGACGAATGACAGCATGGTGCGAGCCACGTTTTCGGGCGGGTGGCCCTGTTCGCCAGCCTCGGCGATGGCGGCATCAAGATGTTTTTTGACCACGTTGCTCAGGCTCATGTGATTTCCCTCATGTACGAACTGTTTTTTCCCACATAGCCATATTGCCGCGCGGTGATAAGCGGACTGGACGTAGCCGCGCCAAGAGGACAGAATTGGTTTACGTCTCCCCAACAACCCATCGAGCCTGAAATATGAGCACCCTTGCCCTGGACGACACCACACCCCCCGTCACCGCACAACTGGCCCAGGCGGCCGCCGGTCTGCAATTCGGGGATATCGACCCCGATAGCCTGGCCGTGGCCAAGCAGTGCCTGATCGATTGGTTCGCCGTCACCCTGGCCGGCGCGGGCGAGGATTTGACGGCGCATCTGCTGGCCGAGGCGGTGGAGGAGGGCGGGCATCCCCGCGCAACCCTGATCGGCGCCGGGTGCAAGGGCACCCTGGCCCAGGCCTGTCTGGTCAACGGCAGCGGCTCCCACGCACTGGACTACGACGACGTCAACCGACTGCTGGGCGGCCACCCCACGGCCCAATTGGCCGCCGCCGTGCTGGCGGTGGGCGAGGATCTGGGCGCCTCGGGCCGGGATTTACTGGTGGCCTTTGTCGCCGGTTACGAGGCCGAATGCCGTATCGGCGGCCTTGTCGCGCCCAGCCATTATCAAAAAGGTTTCCATGCCACGGCCACGGTGGGCACCTTCGGCGCGGCGGCCGGTGTCGGCCGCCTGTTGGGCTTGGACGGCGGGGCCATGGCGCGGGCATTCGGCATTGCCGCCACCCAGGCCGCCGGCCTAAAATCCCAGTTCGGCACCATGTGCAAACCCCTGCACGCGGGCAAGGCGGCCAGTAACGGCCTGCTGGCGGCGCGCCTGGCGGCCCGTGGATTTACCTCGCGCCCCGATATGCTGGAGGTGGAGCAAGGCTTCGCCGATACCCAAAGCGACGATTTCGCCCATGAACGTGCCCTGCGTCCGGCCCCGCGTGGCTTCTATGTCCGGGAGAATTTGTTCAAGTATCATGCCGCCTGTTACAACACTCATTCCACCATCGAAATTCTGGCCGATTTTCGACGGGAGGAAAACCTGACACCCGATGCCATCAAATCCGTGGCATTGTCCGTCGATCCGGGGCATTTCAAGGTCTGCAATATTCAGGAGCCTGAAACCGGCCTGGAAGTGAAATTCAGCCTGCGCCACACCGCCGCCCTGGCCTTGGCGAATGTGGACACGGCCCGTGTTGACAGTTTTTCCGATGCCCGTGCCAACGAAGCCGAATTGGTTGCCCTGCGCCGCAAAGTCACCGTCACGGACGACGGCGGCCCCAAAAGCCTGGCGACGGCGCGGCTGGAACTGCACGACGGCCGCGTCTTGGAACGTTCGTTCGATGTCGCGGTGCCGGCGGAGGATGTAGGCCAACAGGGCGGCAGGATCGACGCCAAGTTTCGCAGCCTCGCCGTGCCCCTGGTGGGTGCCGAGACAGCCGACGCTTTGCTGTCGGATTTGCACAATTTGGACGATCTGGACGATGCGGGCAGACTTCTGTCCCATCTGTCGGACTGGAAAGTAAGTTGAAGTTAGGAGTTGTTGAGAGATGAACCAGGGTAAATGGCGTATTGGCGAAATCACGGTCACCCGCGTCGTGGAGATCGAGGCGACGGGTGGGATGAGCCAGATCATTCCCGATGCCACGCGGGACAGGGTCAAGGAAATCCCCTGGATGTATCCCCATTTCGCCGACGAGAACGGCCGCATGCGCGGCTCCATCCATGCCCTGATCATCGAAACGCCGGACCGCACCATCGTCGTCGATACCTGCGTCGGCAATGACAAGGACCGGGGCAACAAAGCCTGGAACCAGTTGCAGACCACCTTCCTGGAGGATCTGGCCAATGCCGGCTACGACACGGACGGCGTGGACAATGTACTTTGTACCCATTTGCACGTGGACCATGTGGGTTGGAATACCATGCTGGTGGACGGCAAATGGGTGCCCACGTTTCCCAATGCCCGTTATCTCATGGGCGAGGTTGAATTCGAACATTGGAAATCGATGGGTGAAGGGCAGCAGGAAATCGTGATGGCGGATTCGGTGCTGCCCGTGTTCGACGCCGGCCTGGTCGATCTGGTCTCGACCACCGAGCAGATTTGCGAGGGGGTCAGTCTGATGCCCACCGTGGGCCATACCCCCGGCCATGTCTCGGTGATGATCGAAAGTCAGGGCGAAACCGCCATGATCACCGGCGACTTTATTCACCATCCCTGCCAATTCACCCATCCGGAATGGTCCGCCTCCGTCGATACCGACCAGGTGCAATCGGCCCGGACCCGGCACGAGGTATTTGCCAAGTACGCCGATACCACCATTCTGATCATCGGCACGCATTTCCATACCCCCACCGCCGGCCACTTGAAGCGCGACGGCGATGCCTATCGCCTGGACGTTTAGGGCCCCCTGTATGAGTAATTGTTCATGAGTTTCGAGCGGCCCTACGAGGGCATCAAGGTGGTGGATATGAGTCAGGGGGTCGCCGGGCCCTACTGCGGCATGCTGCTGGCCCAGCACGGCGCCGAGGTGATCAAGGTGGAACCCCACGCCGGCGATTGGTCCCGCATGCTAGGCCCCTCGCACCACAATCATACGGAATTTTCCTTTGGCACGAACATGGGCAAGCGCAGTCTAGCCATCGACCTGAAAAGCGCCGAGGCACCGGCCATAATCGATGCCCTGGTGGGGGCGGCGGATGTCTTCCTGGAGAGTTTCCGGCCCGGCGTGGTCGATCGCCTGGGCTTTGGCCACGAACGCCTGATGGCCTTGAACCCCGGCCTGATCTACCTCTCGGTCTCTGGCTTCGGGCAGACCGGGTCCTTGCGGGAAAAACCGGCCATGGACCCGGTGTTGCAAGCTTTCTCTGGCTTCATGCTGGATAATACGGGACAGGACGGCGTGCCCCACAGGGTCAATTCGGTGATCAACGACATGGCAACGGCGCTGTATGCTTTCTCTGCCCTGGCGCCGGCGCTGTATATCATGGGGGATGGCGTGCCGGGCCGATACCTGGATATTTCCCTGATGCGGGGGGCGGCAAACCTGAGCGCCATTCGCTACATGTCGGCCTCCAAGGGGAAGGCGGAGCAAGGACCGCGCACCGCGCCGTCGGGCATTTTTCAATGCGCGGAAGGCTGGTTGCAGCTGGTCATTTTGCAGGACAAGGATTTCGACGACTTGTGCGCTATTCTGGAACTGGATGATCTGGCCGCCGATGACAGCCTGCGCGGCAACGAGGCACGCTTGCGGCAGGCGCACATGCTGATCGAACGGGTCGGCCAGGTTCTGGCCACGAAGGCGGCCGCCCATTGGCGCGAACTGTTCACCGAGGCCGGCTTGCAGAACGAGATGCTGCAGGACTACCGGCAGTTTATCGCCCATCCCCAGGCCGTCGAAACGGAATTGTTTTCCGCCTTCGAGCTGCCGGGCCTGGAGCAACCCTTGCCCGTGCCGAACCCGCCGGGCATCCCCAAGATCATCGATGGCACGCCCGCGGGCACCTCGCCCGTCACGGGGCAGCATAGCGACGAAATTTTGGACGAAATGGGCTACGGCGCCGAGTCCATCGCCGATCTGCGCCGGCGCGGCGTCATCACCACATGGACGGAACAGGCGACGGAGCAGGGCGCGGCATGAGTTACGAGCGGCCATATGAAGGCGTTAAAGTGGTGGATCTGAGCCAGGGCATCGCCGGGCCCTATTGCGGCATGCTGCTGGCCCAGCACGGCGCCGATGTGATTAAGGTGGAGCCGTTGCAGGGTGATTGGGCCCGCGTCCTGGGCACGCCCACATCGGACCATACGGAATTTTCCTATCTCGGCTCTCTGGGCAAGCGCAGTCTGGCCATTGATCTGAAAAGCCCGGAAGCCCCCGCCATCATCGATAGCTTGGTGGCCGAGGCGGATGTCTTTATGGAAGGCTTTCGGCCCGGTGTCATCGACCGTTTGGGATTCGGGCACGAGCGTTTGATGCAGATGAACCCCAATCTTATCTACCTCTCCATATCCGGCTTCGGTCAGACCGGGCCCATGCGGAACAAACCGGCCATGGACCCGGTGTTGCAGGCCTTCACCGGTTTCATGATGGACAATAAGGGCAACGACGGTATCCCCCATCGCTCCAACACCATCATCAATGATATGTCCACGGCACTGTACGCCTTCTCCGCCGTGGCGCCGGCCCTGCACGCACAAAAGAATGACGAGGGGGGGCGCTATCTGGATGTCTCCCTGATGCGGGCGGCGGCCAATTTCACTGGCATTCGCATCACCACCGCCTCGAACCGGGAATTGCAGCGGGCCGGCGCGCCGCCCTCGGGCATTCATGCCACCGGCGATGGCTGGTTGCAGTTGGTGATCATCAAGGACAGTGATTTCCACCTTGTATGCGAACTCATGGGTCTGGATGATCTGATAGGCGATGCCAGCCTGAGCGGCCTGCCCGCCCGGATGGAACAGGGTGAAAGGCTGCTGGCCCGGTTCGCACCGGTGTTTTTGACCAGGTTGGCCAGTGAATGGCGGGAATTGTTCACCGAGGCCGGTTTGCAGAATGAAGTGTTGTTGAGCTTTGATGAGTTCCTGGCCCATCCCCATGTCGGCGAGACCGAGCTGTTTTCCTATCTCGAACTACCCGGCCTGGAACGGCCCTTGCCGATCCCCAATCCGCCGGGTTTGCCAAAACTTGAACCGGGCACGGCCTATGGAACCTCGCCCCATACCGGTCAGCATTGCGACGAGGTGCTGGGCGCGTTGGGATATGACGGGGATGCCATCACGGATTTGCGGACGCGCGGCGTAATCAGGACCTGGCCGGCGCCTGTTTGATCAACCAGATGAAGCGCAGGGCGACCAGCACGGTACAAGTGGCCGGGATCAGCGCGAAACCGTAGAGCCATTCGGTCACCGCCGTCAGGGTTTCGACCGAGATGCCTTTTGATATGCCCGCCACATTGGACAACAGCCCGGCTATGGCGGCGCCAAAAGCGATGCCAATGGACTGCATGGTTGGGATCGCACCGGCGGTCAGCGCTTCCTCGCTATCCCTAGCCTGGGTCATGACGTGGTTTGAGATATGCGCATGGCACTGCCCAATGCCCAGACCGGATAGGAATATCAACGCGATCAGGGGCAACAGCGGACCGCCGGCAACAAAATGGCCCTGGCCGAAAACTCCCAGCAATATGCATAGGGGACCCGTTATGATCAGAACCCGCTGCAAGGAGGCCGAGGCCCCGGCGAAGGCGAAGGCGCCGAAGGACCAACCCAAGGACAGGACGGCTGAAACATAGCCCGCCATCAACGGCTCCACCCCATGCAGACGTTGCGCCAGTAGGGGCAGAAAAATGCTCAAGGGGGCAAAACTAAGGGACATCAGAAAGAACATCCAATAGCCCGTACCCACGGAATGTCGGAATGATGCCGGGCCGCTGGGCAGCAATCGGTTTTTGGCCAGATGATCCAGCCGCAACATGGCGCCAACGCCGATCAAGGCACCGACGATAAGGATCAAGCGTAATGTCAGCTCCGCGGCTTGTCCGCTCACCATGACGCACAGGACCGCCGCGCCCAACAGCGCCAAGCGGGCCCAGGGCAACTTGCTGGGGTCCAGCGAAGGTGCCGAGGCAGGCAGCGCCCGGCGCGCCAGGATCAGCATGATCACCACGATGGGGAATGTGAGCCAATAGACCCCGCGCCAAAATCCCATTTGTGCGAAGGCGCCGGCAAACAAAGGCCCAACCAGGGCGGCCACGCCCCAGATGGCCGACATCATCGCGAAAACCCGGGGCCGCAGGTCGTCGGCGAACAACTGCCGGACCATGGTGTAGGCCAGGGCCACCAACAATCCGGCGCCCAGGCCCTGGACAACGCGGCCGGCCAGAAACACTCCCATGTTTGGCGCCACGGCGCAGCCTATGGAACCCAACAGGTACATAATGGCCGCCATGGTCAGGGCCCGGCGCAGGCCAAGGTTGACGCCGATAATGCCGCCACTGGCCGCGCCCATGATCGAGGTTATGAGATACAGGGCCGACGGCCAGGCGTAGTAGGCCACGCCGTCAATATCGGCCACCACGCTGGGCAGGATGGTGGAAACCACAAAGACGTCCATGGCATGCAACGAGACGCAGCTCATGACCAAGGCCAGGCGTACCAGCCCGGGACCCTTGCTCAGCTCCCCCCAGCCATTCGATTTACCTGCGTGATTGTCGGCCAATGCGCCCGCCTTATACCTTGGTATTATTCCGCCGCTTGCAGGCGCCCCAGATCGGACTTCGCGGCGGCGTATTCCGCTTTTAGGCGGTTGCACAGCGCTTCCACCGACAACACATCATGGATCACGCCGACGCCGTGGCCGGCGGACCAGATATCTTTCCAGCGCTTCCTGCGTTCCGCCACGGCAAGAATGGCCGCTTCATCCTGGCGGCGGATCTGCTCCGGCGTGACACCGGCCCGGATCAGACAGGGGGTCAGGACGTTTGAGGGGGCATCGGTCAGGGTGCCGTAGAAAATGTCGGTCGCCGTCGCCTCGATGATCATCTGTTGATAGCCTTCGACGGCACCGGATTCCTTCGTGTTGATAAAGCGGGTGCCCATGTAGACCAGATCCGCGCCCATGACCTGGGCGGCCAGAACATCCCGGCCGGTGGTAATGGCGCCGGCCAAAATGATCGCCTTGTCGGTCATCTGACGCACTTCGTTGACCAGGGCGAACGGATTGAGCGTGCCGCAATGGCCGCCCGCGCCGCTGCAGACAGCGATCAGCCCGTCGGTCCCGGCGGCCAGCGCCTTTTCCGCATGCCGCGCGGCACCGATGTCATGAAACACCAAACCACCGTAGTCATGCACCGCGTCGAACACTTCGCCCGGCGCGCCCTTGGAGGTGAGGATCACCGGAACCTTGTGCTTGATACAAAGTTTCAGGTCCTGGTCCAGCCGTTGATTGCCCGCCGCCACCACCAAATTAACCCCGTAGGGCCCAACCGTTTCGACGCCCTCGTCAGCCAAACGAACGACACCTTCGGCCATGGCGACAAGCCATTCCTCCAGCTCTTCGCCACTGCGCGTGGTGTGTGCCGGGAAACTGCCCATCATGCCTTGGGCGCAAGTGGCCAGCGCCAATTCCAGATTCGAAACCGTGAACATGGGCGCGGCGATCACGGGCAGGGACATGCCCGCAATCAAATCAGATACTTTGGTCATTTTTACCTCAATCGATGGTGCCCAGATCATAGATCCAGGGTCTTTCCGTGCGATCCTTGTTTTGGAACGCCACCGTGTCCGCATCATCCTTCATGGTCTGCGCGATATCATCCAGGCCTTCCAGCAAAGACGTCTGGCGGTCGACCGTCAGATTAAATGTGATGCTGCGCCCGGACGGGGTGGTCAAGGTCCGGGTGGCGACATCGACCTGGAACTGCGTGTTGCCCTGATCATCGCCGGCCTCCGCCATCAACTCGGCGATGGTCTCGGCCGGCAGTCGGATCGGCAGTACGGAATTCTGAAAACAATTGTTGAAGAATATATCGCCGAAACTTTCCGCGATGACACAACGGATACCCAAACCCTTGATACCCCAAACGGCGGTTTCCCGGCTGCTGCCGCAGCCGAAATTTCGTCCGGTGATAAGAAATTTGGCGTCCCGGTATCCGGGCTTGTTGAGAATGAAATCCGGGTTCTCGCCGCCATCGGCCAGAAACCGCAACGGCTCGAACGCATGCTCGTGCATGTTGTCAAATCTGGCGTTTGTCAGATACTTCATGGGCGTGATGATGTCGGTATCTATATTGGCCCGGGGCAGGGGGGCCGCGACCCCTTGCAGGCTTTGCAGCTTTTCCATCAGCCTTCTCCCCCCACTGGCGCCAGGTTTGGCGTCAGGGCGCGCACATCGGTAATCTCGCCCGCGATCGCCGCCGCCGCCGCCATGGCCGGGCCGGCCAGATGGGTGCGGGCTTTTGGCCCCTGGCGGCCGACAAAGTTTCGGTTGGAGGTGGAGACACAGCGTTCCCCCGGCGCCACCACTTCGCCATTGGTGGCGACGCATTGGGAACAGCCCGGCTCCCGCCATTCAAAGCCGGCGGCCAGGAAAATCTCATGCAGCCCCTCGGCCTCCGCCTCCCGCTTCACCTTGACCGATCCGGGCACCACCCAGGCGGTGACGTTGGCGGCCACCTGACGGCCCTGGGCCACCTCGGCCGCACGGCGCAGATCGATCAGGCGGCTATTTGTGCAGGAGCCGATGAAGACCCGGTCCACCTTGGTGCCGGCAATGGTCTTGCCCGCCTGCAGGCCCATGTAATCCAGGGCGGTCTCGGCATTGTATTGCAACTCTGCCTCGACAAAGCTGCCGGGACTGGGAATGATGCCGTTGACCGGCAGGGTCTGGCCCGGCGAGGTGCCCCAGGTAATCTGCGGCGCAATATCCTCGGCCCGGAAGGTCTCTTCCCGGTCGAACACCGCGTCATCGTCCGTTGGCAGGGTCTGCCAATAGGTTTCGGCCCGGTCCCAGGCCTCGTCCTGGGGTGCCAGGGGCAGACCCTTGAGGTAGGCATAGGTGGTGTCGTCCGGCGCCACCATGCCCATGCGGGCGCCGAATTCGATGGATAGATTGCAGATGGTCAGGCGCTCTTCGATGCTCATGGCCTCAATTGTGGCGCCGGCGTATTCAATGGCATTGCCCGTACCCGCCGCGACCCCCAGGGCGCCGATGATATGCAGGATGACATCCTTGGCCTCGACCCCGTCACCCAGTTCGCCATCGACGGTGATGCGCATGGTGCCGGGTCGGCGCTGGCGGATGGTTTGCGTGGCCAGCACATGCACCAGTTCCGATGAGCCGATGCCCCAGGCCAAGGCCCCCATGGCGCCGTGCGTGGAGGTATGGCTGTCACCACAGACCAACAGGCTGCCGGGCAGGGTAAAGCCGGTTTCAGGCCCGACAATGTGGACAATGCCCTGGTTCGGATGATCGATGCCGTAATGGGGAATACCCTCGGCGGCGGACATATCCCGCAGGGCCTCGCCCAGGCGCACGCCATTGGGGCTGGAGGCCAAGGTGCGGCCGGGCAGGGAGGAGACACTGTGATCGGGCATGGAAAGACAGAGTTCGGGGTTGCGCACGGACAAACCCCGTTCCTTCAGGTCTGTCAGGGCCCGTGAACCGCTCAGATCATGAATGAGCAGGCGGTCCACATGGAGCAGATCCAGACCCTCGCCCAGGGAGCGGACCACATGGCTGTCCCAAAGTTTTTCGAAGAGGGTTTTCGCTTCAGTTGTGGTCGGGGGCATGATGATGTTCCTTGATCCACGCTGTTATGGCTTCGTTGAAGATGTCCGCCGCTTCGATATTCACCGCATGACCCGCGTCCGCCTCCACCACCTTGAGGTTGGGAATGTTGGCCACCGCGAAGTCATAATTAGGCCGGAACCTTTTCTCGGCGGCGCCACAGACCAATAATGTGGGCACGGCGGTATTCGCCGCCTCCGCCCGGACGGACAAGTAGGGCGAAGAAAAGCGGAATGTCTGTGCCAGGCCCCTAGGTTGCAGCAATTCGGCGTCCCTGACCAGGGCATACCGTGCCTCGATCGGCAGGCGCTTGGCCCGGCCGGGAAAAATGGGCAGTTCCTTGATCCCCTCCATGCCGCCCTGTTCCATCAATTGGGCCCGCTGTTCCGCCGTGCTGCGATAGGTTTTTAGATATTCCTCGCCGGCCAGGGCGGAGGAGGAATTGGTGAAGACCTGCGCGATAATACGTTCTGGATGGCGCAGGGCATAACGCAAGGTCAGGCCGGCGCCGAACGACTGGCCGCACAGAAACCAGCGATCCACGCCCAGTTTCTCGCGAATGGCCTCGAACGTGCGGACGTAATATTCCGGATCGTAAGGCGCCTTGTCCTCGGGTGATTGGGAGCGGCCATGGGCCAGCAATTCCACCAGCACCGGGCGGGCGACCTTTTGAATGGCCGCGATATTCAGATCCCACTGCGCCCGTGACGACAACATGCCGTGCAACATCATGATATGGGGGCCGTCGCCGTCCAGGACGTCGTAATGGAGATGGATTTCCGTCATCTGCGCTTCACCAATAATGCGTCAACCACGCTGAGCCCCTTCTCATGTACCAGCACCGGGTTCAGGTCCAATTCGCCAATGACATCACCATAGTCGGCGGCGAATTGGGACAGCTTTACGATCAGGTCCAAAAGAGCATCCACGTCCGCCGCCGGCCCACCGCGCACGCCGTCCAGCAGGGCCCGGCCGTCGAGGCGGTCCAGCAGTTGCGCCGCGCCGTCCACATCCAAAGGCACGGGAGAGAGTGCCACATCAGGGTTCACTTCCACATGAATGCCGCCGAAACCGACCATCAACATGGGCCCGAAGGTATCGTCATGATTGATCCCGAGGATCATTTCATGACCCTTGGGCGCCATGGCCTGAACCAGGACACCGTGGGTTTGATCCGTGGCGGCCCCCATGACCCGGTCATAGCCGGCCCGCACGGCGTCCGCGCCTTCCAGGTTCAGGGCCAGGCCGCCGGCCTCGGTCTTGTGCAGGACATCGGGGGATTGAATTTTCAAAACGACGGGTCCGTCCATGCCAGCCGCCAGGGAAACCGCCTCATGGGCATTTTTCACCAGGCTTTCCCGGCCGGTTGCGATGCCATAGTCGGCCAACAGTGGTTTCACTTCATATTCGCACAGCACGGGAGCCGCCGCCGCCAGCTTGGCCGCGACATCACCGCCGCCTTGTCGGCTTTGAATAGGGGGAGCCTGGAGAAACCGCTCCCGGTGCTGGCGGTACTTGGCCAGCTCCGCCGTGGCGCGGGCGCAATTGCGCATGTTGGCGTACAGGGGGAAGCCGGCCTGGCTCAAAATTTCGGCAGCTTCGGGATGTGGCTGGGTATAGGAGCAGAACAGGATCGGTTTGTCGACCTCACCGGCCAAAACCTTCAGATCTTCCCTCTCGCGCCGCAAAACAGCAGGATTGCGGCACGAGGCGAGAACGATGACGGCATCCAGCTCCGGCGATTGAATGGTCAGCCGCGCCAGGCCGCCATAGCCGGTCTTGCGCACCGCCTGGGCCGTGGCGTCCACCGGGTTTTGCGAGGTGCCGTAGGCGGGCAGGAATTCATCGATGGTGGCGCGGGTGGCCGCGTCCAGTTCGGGAATTTGCAAACCGGCGGCGACACATTGATCCGCCAGCCAACCGCCGCCGCCCCCCGATGCGGTGCAGATGCCGACCCGGTTGCCCTTGGGCAGATTGCGTCCGTGATAGGAAAATGCGGCGGCGATATCCACCAGTTCCTCCGTATCCCGGCCCTCGATAATGCCATAGCGTTGAAAGATACCTTGGTAGGCCTGATAGGATCCAGCCAGGGATGCGGTATGCGAGGCCGCCGCCCGGGCACCGGCTTCCGAGGTGCCGATTTTGGTTAGAATTATCGGTTTGCCGGCGCGCAGGGCCTTTTCGCCGACCTGGGCCAGGCGGGCGCCATTCTTGACGTCTTCCATGAACAGGATGAAGGCGTCGGTCTTGCCCTCGTCCAACAGGTAATCCACCACGTCCAGGGCCTCTACGCAGGCTTCGTTACCGGTGGTGATGATGTAGTTGAAGGGCAGTTCCTTGGGCCGGCCATGATCGTAAAAGGCAAACCCCATGCCCCCCGATTGCGCGATGGCGGTGATGTGGCCCTCGGTGCGCCAGGGCGGCAGCAGGGGCAGTTCTGTGTTGTCCACTGCGGGCGAAAAGGTAGGGCATAGGGCGGCCGCACTATTGGCGAAGCCTTCGGAATTGGGGCCCATAACGGCCATGTCATAGCGTTTGGCAATGGCGCGGATTTCGTCCTGCACGGCGGCGCCTTCATCGCCACCTTCTTCGGCAAAGCCCGAGGTGAGAATTTGCGCCGCGCGGACGCCCAGTTTGCCGCATTGCTCCAGGGTATCGGGGATGAATTCCGCCGGGATGATCAGGATCGCCAGGTCGACCTGCTCGGGCACATCGTCGATGCTCTTGTGGCATTTCAGATCGAGGATTTCGTCATGGCTGCGGGAGATGGGATAGATCTTGCCCTTGAAATCATGGCCCATCATCACTGTCATCAGGCGGCCGCGCAGAATTGTCGGGTCTGGGGAGGCGGAGATGACGGCAACAACGTTCGGCCACAAGAGGGCAGACAGATCAGGCATTTACTATGGGTCCTAACGTAGGCCGAGGCCGCGGGCGACGATGCCGCGCAAGATTTCGGTGGTACCGCCCTGAATGGTCAGCTTCGGTGCGATGGTGATGTTGCGGGCCAGCACTTCCTCGAACCGCATGCGGTTGCCGGGGTCGCTGTCCACAAAGGCGGCCAGATCACGGGC
>JAYGEA010000178.1:0-8827 GCA_046582635.1 Alphaproteobacteria bacterium | reverse complement strand
ACAAGTGCTGTCGCGCACCGCGCCGTCGTGCCGGCAACAAAATGTTCCATTAACCGGTACTGTTTTGCCTGGCTCAATCTGCTCTTCCGCATGCGGACCATAATAACACCTCATTGGCGTTATCTGGGTCAGCCCCAAATTTTATATTGCGAATATAAAACTGCGAAACCGGATTTTGCAGGCAGGACTTAACGCCTTATTTACCCAATTCTGGCAAATTCCAGGTGATAAGTTTGGCGCGGCATTTTTTTTGGGCGTGGGGCGTCTGCATCCCTGAGAAACAATAATGGCCTACGATCTCGGACAGATCCAGCTGCTGTTGATTGAGGACAATCCCAATATGCGTTCCCTGGTGAAAGCCATGTTGGTCGCCTTGGGGGTGAAATATGTCCGCGATTTCAGCAACGGGCAACAGGCGGTCAACGCCGTGGAGGAATTCACGCCGGATCTGATCATCACGGATTGGATGACGGCACTGGTTGATGGCTTGCAATTTGCCAAATTTATCCGCAACGATGACGACAGTCCCGACATTTTCACGCCCATTGTATTGATGTCCGGTCATACGGAACAATGGCGTGTCAACATGGCCCGCGATGCCGGCGTGAATGAGTTTCTGGCCAAACCGATTTCGGTCAAGACACTATACGACCGTATTCTGGCGGTGATCGAGAAACCGCGTCCCTTCGTGCGCACGAAAAACTATTTCGGCCCGTGCCGCCGACGTGTCAACAGCCAGGATTATGCTGGTCCCGAACGTCGCTTCAGCGGCGGAAAAGTTGCCCCGCCGCCTGAAAACGGGGCGCAGAACGAGGCGGAACTGGAAAACCTTCTCGAAAACCTGTAACGCCCGTGCCCGGACTTCGCTCCCGGCCAAGGCCAGTTATCAATTAACCACAATCATTCATCAAGCCGCCCGCTCCGCCGCGCCTTTTGAGGGCAATAGGGTCGCCAGGACGTTTTCGACGATCCGGTGACCGGCCTGAGCGTCCATGGACAGAATGGATTCAGGATGAAATTGCACTGCGGCGATGGGCAGGGTGGTGTGACGGACGGCCATGACCATGCCTTCCTCGTTGCGGGCGATGACCTCCAGCGCATCGGGCATTTTGTCCGAGATCGCCAGCAGGGAATGATAGCCACCGACCCGGGCGCCCGGTGCAATGCCCGTGAACAGGCCGCTGCCGTCGTGCTCCAGGCGCCAGTATTTGCCGTGGCGGGGGACATCCATCACCGTCAGTTCGCCGCCGAAGGCCTCGACAATGCCCTGCAACCCCAGACAGACGCCGAACTGCGGGATACCCATTTCAGTTACCGAGCGGACCAGGTCAGGCACGCCGAATTCCCCGGGCCGCCCGGGGCCGGGGGAATGGATCACCAGATCGGGCCGTTCAACAAGTGCCGCTTGGGCAGGCGCGCCGTGGCGGAATGTTCGCACTTCCGCCCCTGTCTGGCGGAAATAGTCCGCCAGGGTATGCACGAAACTGTCTTCATTATCCACCATGACGATGCGCAGGCCGGTGAACTTCGGCTCTTCCGCGATCTCGACCGGGACCGGACCCTTGCGCTCCAGATCGGCGACCGCCCTGAAGAAGGCAGTGGATTTGACCCGGGTTTCCGCCTCTTCGTCTTCCCGCACGGAATCCCATAGCAGGGTGGCCCCGACTCGGTAATCGGCCCGGCCCCCTTCCAGATGCACCGTGCGGATGGTGATGCCCGTATTGACCGTGCCCGAAAACATCAGGGCGCCGATGGCCCCGCCGTACCAGCGGCGTGGCGAAACCTCAACCTCTTCAATAATCTCAATCGCCTTGCGTTTCGGCGCGCCGGTCAGGGTCACGGCCCACATATGGGAGAGGAAGGCATCGATGCCGTCGAAGCCATCACGCATGCGCCCTTCCACGTGATCCACCGTGTGGAACAGCCCGGCATAACGTTCAATGGCGCGCCGCGCCAATAACTTCACCGTGCCCGGCCGGCAGATCCGCGATTTGTCGTTGCGGTCCACGTCCGTGCACATGGTCAGCTCAACCTCGTCCTTCTCGGAATTGTACAGTGCGAGGATGCGTTCGGCATCCTCCATGGCGTTGTCGCCGCGCCGGGCGGTGCCGGATATGGGGGAGCTTTCGACCCTGTCGCCATCGACCCGGACGAACATCTCGGGCGAGGCGCCGATCAACTGCTCGCCCGAGAACTGGAAAAAGAACTCGTAAGGCGAGGGATTGATGCGCCGCATCAGGCGGAACATGTCCGGGGGCGGGCCGTGATAGGCGGTTTGATATTTCCGGCTCAACACCACCTCGAAGATATCCCCCACGGCCATGCGCTTGCGCGCATCGTCCACCTTGACCATGTAGTCTTCCGGGCTGTGATCCGAGGTGATCTCGCCCCCAGTCACTCCATTTGGGGGCACCGCATTGGGGCTGGCCGCCTGGGCCAAGGGAGTAAAGGCGTTTTCGCCCAGCGCGGTGGTGGTCAGGGCCCGGCGGGTGAACTCGTATTCGTAGGCATGCGCCTCTTCCAGGCGGCGGTCCAGCACCATGATGCGGTCAGGCAGGAACAAGTGCAGCAGCTTGTCCTCCTCGCCCCGGGGCATGGCCAGGGGCATCTGTTCGAATTCGTAAATCAGATCGAAGCCGAAGGCGCCCCATAGGCCCAAAAAGCTGTCGCGCATGCCGTCGAATTCCGCCATCAGGGACCGGATTGGCGTAAAGGTTGACGGCTGGCGGCTGCGCTCCTCCTCGGCGAACATGCGGTCCGGACGGGCGATGCTCAGAACCAGGTTCCGGGCGTCTTCGCTTTGTAGCTCGATACTGGGGTACTTTAACAACAGCGGCCGGAACATGGCCAAGATGGGCACGCCGCGCGGGTTCAGGGCGGTTAGTCGGAATTGATCCTGATGGGCGACCAGCTCCAATGGAGGGTCGATGAAGCCGAAGTCCCAGCGTGCGTAGCGGTCCTGATCCTCGACACCGGAAGACAAATAGGCCCCGCGGGTGTTGTTCAGGGCATCGATCAGAAAGTCGATGCCGCGTTCATAATCTATCTCCCGGTCTTTCCGGTCGATCACAATGCCCGAAGGCGAGACAAAAGAATAATCGGTCATGACAAAGGTTCCTGGCTGCTTAATCCGCATCGACGGTTATCTCCCCAAGGGAGTTCCGCCACAACGTAATTCATAAGAAACGAAATTTATTGGAATTGAGACATTCAGGCGGCGTCAGGCGCCGCCACGGCAAACGGACAGCTTCACCAGAGAAAGGCGATAAACTTGGGCGGATGGTCCGCGACCCATATGCGTTGTGCGTTATGTTGCATTGTCATAGCGCCGGGACGCTAACACGCCGCCGCCAATGCGTCCAGCGCCCCGGTTCCACGGATGGGCGCGGAGAAACCCGTACCAACGGCGGCGCAGCATTGTTATGGTCAGCGTCAGGGTAGTGGCCATTTGGGAAAGGCTGGATTGTTGACCACAGCAGCCGAAAGCGAGTGTCCTAGTTCAGGAATACGTCATGATTAGGATCGTTTCTCAGGACCTCCGGGTAGGAGGCGTGCCGCCGGCGATGCGGGACATCGTCAAGGGACGCCGACGCCATCCGGAGGCCCTGAGAAACGACCACTTCGGCGGTCATACAAGCCCCTCGGACGTCGTCGGATGCTCCTAATGATGTCCCACGTCACGGCGGACCAACCTCCTCGCCGAGGGGCTTGTATGACCGTCCTAAACACGACGTATTCCTGAACCAGGACACTAACCAGGCATGGCAAATTCATGGGCCCGAGGGGCGGTCTACCAGATGCTGGTGATCGGCGCACTTGTCTGGGGGGTTTATTTCCTGGCCGCCAATACGGCCCAGAACCTGGAACTCCGGGGCATGCTGACCGGCTTCGGATTTCTTTCGGTCACGGCTGGTTTTGACGTTGATTTTACCTTGATCGGCTATCGCCTTGGGGTCGATACCTATGGCCGGATCTTTGTCATCGCCATTTTGAATACCGTGTTCATCGCCGTTTTCGTTATTGTCGCCTCTACCTTCATGGCTTTTGTGGTGGGCATCGCACGGCTGTCGCCGAACTGGCTGATCGCCCGGCTTGCCCTGGCCTATGTGGAAGTTATCCGGAATATTCCGGTGTTGATGCATCTGGTGTTCTGGCACGTGACCGGACTGCACGCCCTGCCGCTGGTGGGCCAGAGCATCAATTTCCTGGGTCTCGACTTTACCTATCTGAATAATCGCGGACTGTTCCTGCCCCGGCCCATAACCGGCGAGCTGTTTTGGGCCACGCCGGCCGCACTTGGCTTTGGTCTGGTCGCGGCGTTATGCTTGCGGCGCTGGTCGGGGTTGCGGCGGCAACGGACGGGTCAAACTTTTCCGGTATTTCTATGCTCCCTGGGCCTGGTACTGGGGTTTCCCCTGATGGTGCATCTGGCCACCGGCGCGCCGTTGGATTGGCAGGTGCCAATCCTGGAGCGGTTCAATTATATGGGCGGCGTTTACCTGCCGGTTTCTTTCGTGACCATGCTGGTGGCGCTCTCCATCTATCACGCGGCGCACAAGGCGGAGGCGGTCAGGGCCGGCATCCAATCAGTTCACAAGGGCCAGATGGAGGCGGCGCAGACGATCGGCCTCGGCCGGCGTCAGGCAATCCGCCTGGTGCTGATACCGCAAGCCATGCGGGCCATCATCCCGCCCCTGCTGACGGGTTGGCTTTCCGTCACGCGAAGTGCCTCCCTGGGCATTGTTGTCGCCTACCCCGAACTGGTCGGCATGTTCATGCAGACCTCGCTCAACCAAATCGGTCACGCGGTCGAGATCGTCGCCATGGTGATGGGCTTTTACATGGCCGTCAGCTTGCTGATCTCGCTGCTGCTGAATGCCTACAACAGGCGGGTGCGGATCAACGAAGGCTGACCCGCCCCGCCATGTAGTATGAGGCGTTACATCTTCTCACCCTTCATCATGAAGCCCATGTGTTGGTGGGCCTGGGCCAGGCCGCCTTCGCCTTTTTCCCAACTGACCTTGCCATTGCCATCGGCGTCGTCACCGGCAATGATCTCGTCGGTCAGGTTTTTCATCTCCCGGACAAAGGCGGCGACGGAGAATTCAGAATCATTCTTGGCGATCAGTTTCGCCAAGGCGACGATCTTCTTCGCCCGATCCACCGCGTTGTTGGCCGAGGCAGCCACATGCGTGGCGTGCAGCCTCACATTTTTCGAGGCGTCCGATGATTTCGCGGCAAACTGAATATGTTTCGCCGCTCCCCCCGCCGCCTTGACAACGCCGTAGCCCAGGCCCGGCCCCTTGGCCATTGCCGAAGGGTCAACCGCATGTAGAACATGGGTGGTGTGGGTTTTCATCCACTTGATATTGTCGGGTTTGGCAAGGGCGAATGTAGCGTGTTTCTGGGCGATCTTCGCCTCGGCCTGGGCCGTAACCAATAGGCCCTTGCCGCCCGGCGTACCCTTCCAGCCAGTCATGACGTGGCCAATATGAGCGCGGGATTGCTTGCCGGCCATGGTCATTTTCGTATCGGCCATTTTCTTCTCGGCCATCGGCTTGTCGTACGACGCGGCGCAGCCGCCAACAATTGCCATAGCCAGAATTGTGCTAACGCAAATTTTCAATGTAGGTGTCATTTGTCCTCTCCCAATAATCTCTGTTGGTATTTTTCCAGGCCGGACGGGACGGGATAGCTGGTGGTCCCGGCCGGCAGCCGGATGGTTAACATTAGGGCAAATAAAAATTGGGCGCCATGCCGGCTGGCCCCGCGGCATTCTCGCGGGCAATGGATATTTCGGCATTAAACCGCCATTCGGACCGGCAAATGCCCTGATGATCACAATATGTTCAACGTCTGTGTCTCGCGGTATGCATGGTAGCGGCACCAGGTAGGGGCCGGGCTTCGGCCCGTGCTAAGCTATTGCCATGAGCGAGCAGACACTGCACCAAACCTATCAGGCGACGCCCTATCCCAGCCGTCCCGTTACGCTGTCCCATCCGGATCATCTCCATGTCGTGGGGCGCCTGCACGGAATGTCGCCGGCGCCGGTTACGGAGTGCCGGGTGCTGGAATTGGGTTGCGGGGCGGGCGGTAATCTGGCCCCCATGGCGGCGACCTTGCCGGGCAGCCAATTCACCGGCATTGATCTGTCGGAGCGGCAATTCGAGATGGCCCGGGATTTGGCCAGGGGCGGCGGGCTGGGCAATATTGAATTCCACGCCGGCGATTCCCTGTCCCTGCTGGCCGATGTGCCCGATGGCACCTTCGACTACATTATTCTGCATGGCCTGTATTCCTGGGTGCCCTTGCAGGTGCAGGCAGCCTTGCTGCCATTGTGCGGCCGTCTGCTGTCCAAGGCCGGAATTGCCTATATCAGCTACAATACATATCCCGGCTGGCATGGACGTGATGTGGTGCGCGATCTGATGCGTCGGGCCTGCGCGGGCATCACCGAGCCCGGCGCGCAGGTTATCGCGGCCCGGGGGGCGCTCGACGATTTAATCGGCGCTTACGCTCAGGCGGATGACGCCTATGCCAATTTACTGGCGGAGGAAAAGGCGCGGGTCGAGGATATGGATGACAGCTTCCTCCTCCACGATCTGCTGGAGGTGGAGAACCATCCCCTCTATCTCGATGAATTTCTGGTCCGCGCGGGGGCGGCCGGCCTGCGCTTTGTCTCGGAAGCCAACGTGGCGGCGTCCCGGGAAGAAAATTTCTCCCCCGACGCCCAGCGGCAACTGGCCGGGATAGATGATACCGCCGCCCGGGAACAGCGGATTGATTTTATCCTTAATCGCAGTTTCCGCCAGTCCCTGCTGTGCCGCTCCAACAGCACAGTCCAACGCACCATAGATCCGGTCTGGCTGATCGAGATGCACCTGGCCTCGCCCCTGCGGCCCATGGGACCCGATCCCAACGGCGCGCCGGGAGAGGCGTTTTTCGCCACGCCGGACGGCGGCCGCATCGGCATGACCGCGCCCAACGCCATCGCCGCGCTGAATTACCTGGCCGTGGCCTGGCCGGATTTCCTGTCTTTTCAGGATCTGGCGGCAAAGGTGGGTGACGGCGCCATCGTGGCGCAACTGGCCATAGACCTTTATCCCCGCAACTGGCTGGATCTGTTGCCGCGCCCGCCCGTTTTCACGAAAACGCCCGGCCCCCGGCCAAAGGCCACGCAACTGGCGCGCTGGCAGGTGGGACGGGGCGGGATGGTGACGGATCAACGGCACCGCAATGTCTCCATCAACGACAGCTTCACGCGGCAGTTGCTGCCCCTGCTTAACGGCGTCACCGACCGGGAACGGTTGCTGGCGGCGGTGGCGGATTTTGACCGCGACGGGGACACCCTGGTGGCCAACGATGATGCCGAGACCCTGTTGGACGCCGCCCTGCATCAATTGGCGGAGCGCTTCCTGCTTGTCCAATAGCGCGCTTGTCCAAACGTCGGGCGGCCACTATGTTCCGGCGCGGAGGAACATTGTACATGCAGACAGATCGTGCGGGCGGCGAGCCGGAAGATTGGACCGGCGCCATATTTTCGGTGCTGCGGGATTGGGACGTGGCGCAGGTGGCCTATGTACCGGACGCCGGTCATTCAGACTTGATTATCCGTTGTGACCAGGCCGACGGCATGCGCCTGGTTCCCCTGACCACGGAGGAAGAGGGCATTGCCCTGCTGGCCGGTGCCTGGCTGGGCGGCCAGCGCGGTGTCCTACTGATGCAGTCATCGGGGGTGGGCAATTGCATCAATATGCTGTCCCTGGCCCGGGTCTGCCGTTTCCCCCTGCTCAGCCTGGTCACCATGCGCGGCCAATGGGGAGAGTTCAATCCCTGGCAGGTGCCCATGGGACAGCTGACGCCAAAGGTTCTGGCCGATGCCGACAATCTGGTCTTTTCAGTCGACGATCCCGGCCAGATTGGTGCGGCGGTGGCGGGCGCGGCACGCATGGCCTTTGAAGGTCCGGCCCAGGCGGCGGTGCTGATCGGGCAGGCCGTGATCGGCGCCAAGAGTTTTGGGAAATAGGTCATGGACAAAATGTTGAACGGAACCCTGGACCGTGATCGGGCGGCGGATTACCCCCTGCGCCGGCGCGAAGTGGTGGCGGAACTGCTGGCTGATCGTGGTGATATGCTGGTGGTGGCCGGTTTGGGCGCGCCGGTCTGGGACTGCACGGCGGTCGAAGACCACCCCCTGACCTTCCCCCTGTGGGGGGCCATGGGCGGGGCCGCGGCCCTGGGCCTGGGCCTGGCCATGGCGCAACCCGACCGACCCGTGCTGGTGATCACCGGGGATGGGGAGATGCTCATGGGTCTGGGCGCCCTGACCACGATCGGGGCGCAGCAACCGGACAATCTGGCCGTGGTGGTCTGCGACAATGAACGTTACGGCGAGACCGGCATGCAGCTGACCCATACCGCCGGCGCTCTTGACCTGCCCGCCATGGCCCTGGCGGCAGGCTTCGCCACCGCCGCGCAAATCAGCTCCGACAACGAATTCAAGGCCGCCCTGCCGGCAATTCGAGCCGTCTCGGGCCGCACCGCCTCCGGTCCCGGTTTCTGGTCCATTAAGATCCGGGCCGAGGAGACCGGTATCGGCGCCATGCCGCCCAAGGACGGCGTGACCCTGAAGGACCGTTTTCGGTCCGCGTTGCTGGGCCAGAATACCCCGGAATTGCCCTAGAAAAGGAAACGGCGCTGATCACAAATGCGATCAGCGCCGAAATTGATCGACTGCCTGAGGGCACGGGCAGCCAACCAAAGAGAAAAGCAATGCAACAATGAAAATCGCCGGGCAATGACACCATTCGACTTTCATGAAAATCGT
>JAYGEA010000154.1:0-3387 GCA_046582635.1 Alphaproteobacteria bacterium | reverse complement strand
TGGTCAATGCGCTATTGCCGGATTTCTTACAGTTTTACCTTCTATTAACCATAATTGAAGTTATAAGCCATTGAAATCAAAAGAATGGTGATGTTGGCACGATAAAATCTGTGACGTCGGATGTACAAACATCTCATTTTGTGGTTAAATTACATGTGAGTAAGAATTTTCGTCGGCGCCATGAGCCTGAACCCGTTCATATTACTTGTCGGCGTCATCACCATGCTTTGAAAGGCGCGGTAATTCTGAATCATGGCGGACATGGCGTGATTTATTTTCTTTCGACTGTTGTTTTGGCGATGTGCCTGACCTTGGGCGAGGCGCGGGCCGCAATGACGTCGGCGGTCACGCTGGCTGGCGTCGGCGGCGACAACCCGGATCACAATTCGGATCACAATCTGGATCGTTGCGAAGATGACAGCGGCGGTCTGGAGCGGCAGATTGCCGCCTGTACCTGGCTGTTGAATTCGCTCGAAATGAACATCGATGCTTACAAGGCCGCCCACTTCAGGCGGGGCGATGCCTATAGCTTCCAGGGCCGGTTCGATCAGGCCATCCGCGACTATGGTGATGCCATACAATTACGGCCCAAAAGCCCGGGCGTTTTCTTGAATCGGGCCTATGCCTTTACTTATACCGCGCAATATTCACGGGCGGTGCGTGATTATGAAACGTCAATCCGCCTCAATCCGTTAGCCGACGCCGCCTACAATGATCTGGCCTGGCTGCTGGCCACGGCACCCGACGCAGCCATTCACGACGGTGCCCGGGCGGTCAGCCTGGCACGCCGGGCAATCAAACTGAATAATTCAGCCGCGAACATTGATACCCTGGCCGCGGCCTATGCGCGGTCGGGCCGGTACAATGAGGCGGCCGTCACGCAAGAACAGGCGATTGTCGCCCATCGGGCGAATGATGGGGCGGGGCATATATTGGATAGCTACCAGGAACGCCTGGAAATGTTCCGCGCCGGGCGGCCCTATCACGTGGAACTGAATTGAAAATATTTGCGGGTTGCAGCGAATTCCGGCGGATTTGTGTGGTTGCAACCCGACCGCGACAGCGATCTTTATTGACAGGTCAACTCAGTCTTCCTATATACCTGGCACTCACACGAAGAGAGTGCTAACAAATCTCGAGAAATCCCCGAAAACCTATAGTTCCCAATAGGGTTAACAGCAAATTTGGAGGTATCTGATGCAAATCAGGCCATTGCATGACCGCGTACTGGTCCGCCGTTTGGACAGTGAAGAAAAAACCGCGGGCGGCATCATCATCCCCGACACGGCCCAGGAAAAGCCCATGGAAGGCGAAATTCTGGCGGCCGGCGACGGCACGCGCAACGAAAGCGGCCAGATTCAAGCCCTTGATGTCAGCGCGGGCGACCGCGTTCTGTTCGGCAAATGGGCCGGCACTGAAGTGACAATCGACGGCGAAGAGCTGATCATCATGAAAGAATCCGACATCATGGGTGTCATTGGATAATCTTAAGCTTTAAATTTAAGGAGCCCTTATAAATGGCTGCCAAAGAAGTACGTTTTGCTACTGATGCCCGCACGCGCATGCTGCGCGGCGTCGACACTCTGACCGATGCGGTCAAGGTAACCCTGGGGCCGAAGGGCCGCAACGTTGTCCTGGACAAGTCCTTTGGCGCCCCGCGCATTACCAAGGACGGCGTCACCGTCGCCAAGGAGATCGAGCTGTCCGACAAGTTCGAGAACATGGGCGCCCAGATGGTCCGCGAAGTCGCCTCCAAAACCAATGACGTCGCGGGCGACGGCACCACCACCGCCACCGTGTTGGCCCAGGCCATCGTGCGCGAGGGCTGCAAGTCCGTTGCTGCTGGCATGAACCCCATGGATTTGCGCCGGGGCATCAACCTGGCCGTGACCGCCGTGGTCGCTGATCTCGCCAAACAATCCAAGGCCATCTCGACGGAAGCGGAAGTGCGCCAGGTTGGCACCATTTCCTCCAATGGCGAGAAAGATATTGGCGACATGATTGCCAAGGCCATGCAGAAGGTCGGCAAGGAAGGCGTCATCACGGTTGAAGAGGCCAAGGGCCTGGAAACCGAACTGGATGTGGTCGAGGGCATGCAGTTCGATCGCGGCTATTTGTCCCCGTATTTCATCACGAATGCGGACAAGATGACCACGGAATTAGAAGATCCCTACATCCTGTTGCACGAGACCAAGCTGTCTTCGTTGCAGGCCATGCTGCCGGTGCTCGAGACGGTGGCCCAGTCCGGCCGTCCCCTGATGATCATCGCCGAGGACGTCGAAGGCGAGGCCCTGGCCACCTTGGTGGTCAACAAGCTGCGCGGCGGCCTGAAGGTTGCTGCCGTCAAGGCGCCCGGTTTTGGTGATCGTCGCAAGGCGATGCTGGAAGACATCGCCATCCTGACCGGCGGTCAGGTCATTTCCGAGGATCTGGGCATCAAGCTGGAAAGCGTGACCCTGGACATGCTGGGCCGTGCCAAGCGCGTCTCCATCACCAAGGAAGAGACCACGATCATCGACGGCAACGGCAAAAAAGCCGATGTGGGCGCGCGCTGCACCCAAATCCGTGCCCAGGTTGAGGAAACCAGCTCGGAATATGATCGTGAGAAGCTGCAAGAGCGCCTGGCCAAGCTGGCCGGTGGTGTTGCCGTGATCAAGGTTGGTGGCGCCACGGAAGTCGAGGTCAAGGAGCGTAAGGACCGCGTCGATGACGCCCTGAACGCCACCCGGGCCGCGGTCGAAGAAGGTGTCGTGATCGGCGGCGGTTGTGCCTTGCTGAACGCCATCGTCGCCTTGAAGAACGTCAAGACGGCCAATGACGACCAGACGGTCGGCGTTGATATCGTGCGCCGGGCCCTGCAGTCCCCCGTACGGCAGATTGTTGAGAACGCGGGCGTCGATGGCGCCGTGGTTGCCGGCAAGCTGCTGGAGAACAAGGACAACAATATTGGCTTCGATGCCCAGAACGAGGTCTATGTGGATATGTTCAAGGCCGGTATCGTTGATCCGACCAAGGTTGTCCGCGCCGCACTTCAGGACGCCGCATCCGTCGCCGGTCTGTTGATCACCACGGAAGTGATGGTCGCGGACGCACCCGACGACGATGCCGGTGGTCCGGCCATGCCCGACATGGGCGGCATGATGTAAAATCTTGTTGCAAAACAGGATCTTACACATCAAAGTGTAAGGAAGGGGTCGCCGCTGGGCGGCCCTTTTTCTGTTTGAATGCTTAATTCTTTCTGATTGCCAGGTCCGTGATGACGAATTTGCCCGATATCGATGCCGTTGCCGCCGTCATTCGCGAGGCCGCCCAGACCGAGGCCATGCCCCGCTTTCAAAGCCTCGCGGCCCATGAAATCAAGGAAAAATCCCCAGGCGATTTGGTCAC